>JAITGJ010000041.1 GCA_031280705.1 Spirochaetaceae bacterium | reverse complement strand
CCCGGAAAATGCCATGAGCCGTGAGCGGGGTTTTGCCGGAGGCAAAACCCAAGCCCAAACCGCGTAGCGGTTTGGGCACTGCGCAAAGCCCTTATCCGGGCCGGTAAAACGCCGGAACGTTATGTGTAATACGTCCTAAAGTTAGTTTGAATAAATAATCTACAGAGAAACAGTGCACAAAAAATATGGTATACTATAAAATTATTTTTTTAAGCGGAATTTATTCGGGAATTCTATTATATTTTTCATGCACAGTATTATCATATTTGCGGCTAGACAATATCCGGATTTTTGTTTCCCCTGCCGGCTTTATATTGTCCCTTTTTCATCTTTCGGGGGGCCGTCCCCCTCTCCGCCTGCACCCCGGCCCTGAGGCTTCCGGGCCATCATGCGGTGTTTTTTGTTCCGCAAAAAAACACACATCATAATCCACGCGGAGGCGGTTTGTGTTCAGACATTGACAATTTTTTCCGGGGGGGTCATAGTAACATATTCGGCGTCCCTTCCCGTACTTATTACCATCGCACTCATTGGCTGAACGGCACGGGCGTTCGCTTTTGGCGGGAAAGCCAGGGTGTTACCGGATTCCGTAAACCCCAGCGCGGGGAGAGGGGCGGATTTCTCCCCGCACATGCTCCATCCGGAGAGGAGGACAGCCATGACCGGCAACGGGAATATCCCGCTGATCACGATTCTTGACACCACCCTGCGGGATGGCGAACAGGCGCCCGGCTGCGGCATGAATCCGCAGGAAAAGGTTGCGGTGGCCCGGCGGCTTGAAAAGCTGGGGGTGGACGTGATCGAAGCGGGCTTCCCCGCATCCAGCCCCGGGGACCGGGAATCGGTTAAAACCATCGCGGGGGTTATCAAAGACAGCGTAGTGGCGGCGCTCTGCCGGGCGCGGGAGGCGGATATCGACGCCGCGCGGGAAGCGCTCGCGGGCGCGGCGGGAAGCCCCCGCCTTCATATATTCCTCGCCACATCGCCCATCCACATGGAATACAAACTTAAAATGACGCCGGAACAGGTGCTCGAACAAACGGCGGCCAGTGTCAGATACGCAAAAAAATTTTGCGATGACGTACAGTTTTCCGCGGAAGACGCCTCCCGCAGCGATCCGGACTTTGTGTGCCGCGTTTTCGCGGCGGCCATCGGCGCCGGAGCCCGGACGGTAAACGTTCCCGACACCGTGGGCTATGCCATGCCGGACGAATTCGGCGGGCGTATCCGCTATATTTTGGAGCATACTCCCGGCATGGAAAAGGCCCGCCTCGCGGCGCACTGCCATGACGACCTTGGGCTTGCCGTGGCAAACAGCCTCGCCGCCATCCAAAACGGAGCCCGCCAGATCGAATGTACCGTCAACGGCATCGGGGAACGGGCGGGCAACGCCGCGCTTGAAGAAATCGTGATGGGACTGCGCGTGCGAAAAGACTTTTTCGGCTTTGATACCCGCGTTGACGCGGCGCGGCTTTATGGCGCAAGCCGCCTCGTAACTCAGGTAACGGGCGTCAAAGTCCAGCCGAACAAGGCAATCGTCGGCGATAACGCCTTTGCCCACGAAGCGGGGATCCATCAGCATGGCGTTCAAACAAACCGGGCCACTTATGAGATCATGACACCCGAATCGGTGGGCATCGCGCGGAATCAAATCGTGCTGGGCAAACACTCAGGCCGCCACGCCTTTGAAGAGCGCCTGCGGGAAATCGGCCTCGGCGTGGAAGGAGACGCGCTTGAAAGCGTTTTCGCCGCCTTCAAGGACCTCGCGGACAAAAAGAAACTGGTAAGCGACCGCGACATCGAAGCGCTGGTTATGGACGCTTCCGCGCCGGTACCGGAAACCTGGAAACTCGATCATTGGGCGGTAAGCACCGGCTCCACCCTGGGCGCGACGGGCGCAATACGCCTTGTCCACCGGGAAAGCGGCCTCCGCAAGGAAGTTTCTCTGGGGGACGGCCCCATCGACGCGATTTTTCAGGCGATTAACGCCATCATCGGGAAGGAGCCGGAGCTTGAACTTTACGAGATAGGCGCGATAACCGGCGGTTCCGCGTCCCAGGGTGAAACGATGGTCAAGATCGCCCTGGCGGGCCGCGTCTGGAACGGCCGGGCCGTTTCCACGGATATTGTGGAGTCCTCCGTCCGCGCGTACCTGGCCGCCGTCAACGCGATGGAGTGGGACCTCGCCCGGGAAGCCTGAACAGGCTCTTACGCTTCGCCCAGGGAAAAATCCCCAATAATCTTGAAACGCGGGCCGTCGCGGACCACTTCAAGACGCCGTTCCGGGAAAAAGAGGGAGAGTTTTTTCCGCATAAGCGCGGCGGCAAGATCCATAAGATACGCGTACTGTTCGGCGCTTACCTTGTCCAGCGTAGCCACGCGGAGGGAAACGATATAGCCCCGTCCCCTTTCAGAACCGGCTCCCACGGTAAAGTCCGGGGCGATTTCAAAAAGGCCGTCCATTTCGGGATTCCAGGTTTCACCCCGGAACGGGCGGTTCGGGTGCAGGGGAAAACTTCCGCCCCAGAGTTCTTCCAGGTCCGCGTCAACCTCATGAAACAGCGCCTCGAGCCTTGCGGTAAAGGCGGCCAGTTTGGGATGCGTGTACATGGGCTAGGACGGGCGGACAACCGGTTCCGGGGACGAAGCCAGCCGCTCCCGGACAAAGGCGATAATCTCCGCGAGGGTTTCATCGTACTGATCGGAAAACACCGAATGGCTGGATTCTTCCATTATTACCGTTTTACAGTCCGCAAGGCGTTCGGCAATTTCCAGAGTACAGGAAACCGGCGTAATCCAGTCGTGCCGCCCGCCGATGAGGAGCGCGGGGCAGATGATGCGGGACAAATCAGGCAAAAAATCGAAGGTTTTAAGGTCCCCGCCAAAAGCGCGGTTAAGGGCGCGGTACGAAAGAATTTCCCGCGCGGCGTAGCCGGCAAACAGCCGCGCCGATTCGGGGCTGCCGGTGTAAAGGTCCGCGAACAGACGGTAATAATCCAGGTACGTCTCGTTATCCGGAAACCGTCCGTCCCAGAGGTACTTTTCGGCAATTGCTATCTGCGCGCCGTTTCCGCGCCGCTTGAGTTCCTCCCGGGCGCGGTCAAAGGCGGAATGGCTTGCCGCGGTGGTAACCAGAATAAGCGCCGCAAGATTTTCCGTGTAGCGGATACCGTAGGACTGGGCGACAATGCCGCCATAGGACTGCCCGAAAATCACGATTTTTTCAAACCCCAGATAGCGCCGCAGGGCTTCAATATCCTCAACATTTTGCGCGATGGTCCAGGTCTGCTCATCGGAAAAACCGCTGCGGCCATTGCCCCGGTAATCGACATATACAAGCTGCATAAAACGGGTAAGCGGGTCCAGGGCAGGCAGATACGACGTGTGATCGCTCCCCGGACCGCCGTGCAGCACAAAGCAAACCGGTTTTTGCCGTAAAACGAAATCGTTATCCTCTGCGGGTACCCACTCTTTGCCGTCTATATCAAAAAAAATCCGTGTTCCGTTGATATGCGCATACAAATCTTTTCCCTCCAAAACGTTTGTTCCGCCCCGGGGTTCGCCGCGCGGCGCGTAACGCGCGTCTGCCTGTAATACCGCGATACGCCGGAATCAATATACGCCTCTGGCTGAAACCGGCTTTGAAAACCTCCGCTTTCCCCGTATCTAGAGTCTGTCTATAATGTGGACACATTATAGACAGACTTCCTTGAAAATCGCATTTTCGCAGCCTTTAGGCGAGAAAATGCAAGGTCTGTCCGCAAAGTAACCGACTTTGTGGACAGA
>JAITGJ010000008.1 GCA_031280705.1 Spirochaetaceae bacterium | reverse complement strand
CCGGCGTTCGGAAATGGCGGTTAAAACAGGATTATTCACGATAATATGCCTCCTTTCCGCATTGTGCCATGTTTTACCCGGGGTGTCTATGCCGGATGGACGGGGCCTGCCGCCGGCGCGCGCCGAAAAAGATGCCGCGCGGTCCGGATTTTTGTTGATCTCCGGGAAAAGAGAGGATACACTTATCGTTATTATGTTTACCAGCGAGCCCGGACCGCTCCCCCGTGTTCTGGAACTGAGCGGGGAGGAATCCAGGCTTTTTGATGAAGCAACGGCGTGCTGCCGCGCCCATGGCCGCAGCGGGTACCGTCAGGCGCTCAAGCGGTTTTCCGAAGTCCGGGCCCTGGGCGCGGCCATCGCCCGCTTTCCCCCGGAGCGCGATTCCCTGCCGCCTGACCGGGATAAACTGCTCGCGCTTTTGGCCGCTGAACCGGAGGGTCCGCGCCCGCTCCATCTTCCCGGACGCGTCATCGGGGCGCGGAGTTTTCTGGTGGCCAAGTGCCGCGCCTTTTCCCTGCTCGCCCGCCTCGTTGAACGGGACGGTGCGTTGTATCAGGCGATCCGGCGGGTCCTTTTTTCGATACTGTATACCCTTCTCGCGGAGGACGCCTATCTTGCCGCGCTTGAAAGCCCCGGGTTTTCCCCGGAAACAAAACGCGCCCTGGCCGGCGACCTCCTGGTCCTCTGGGAACGGGGTGACGATCCCCGCAAGGCCGATCATTTTCCGGCGCTTGAAGCCCTCTGGACGGCGCGGGACAATACCGTCCCCGGCTTCGGCTCCATGACCGGCGCGACGGAATTTTTGCTGATTTCCATGGAACTGGAAGAAGACTGGAAAGACTTTATCGCGGATAAGCTGGAAAACGATGAAGCGCTCGCCGCGCTTGAAGAATTTCTTTTCGGCCTTTCGTGGGAAGAGATACGGGAGGTCCGTTCCCGGCTTGAAACACGCGGCGCCTACGCGATAAGCCACGCCGATATTCATGCATTTCTGGAAAATAGCGGTACCTATGCCGCCGTGAATTCCCGTACCCCCAAGGCGATCTGCGATTTTTTCATTGACCGGCGGGAAATGGCCGTTCACCGGCGGTATGCCGCGGCCGCCGGGCCCCGCCGCACCATTGAGGAAATGTACCTCTGTTTCAGGCTGGCCCGGCAGACGGGCGTTCCGTGCCCCGTCCGGTAACCCAACGCGGCCGGGCCTGAAACGCCGGGCGCGCCGTTACCGCGCGATCAAGAAACGCGGCGTGGGCTGCCGCACGCGGCGCGTTTTCCGCTACTGCCGGTCGTACGTTTCCACCTCGTCATGGATGTATTCCAGTTTGATGCCCGCAAGGCGGAACATGGCTTCCGAATCGGCGGCGTCGTGGTAGCGGCGCTGACAAACCACGCGGACGATACCGCAGTTGATAATCAGCATGGAACAGGTACGACAGGGCGTCATACGGCAGTACAGGGTGGCGCCTTCAATGGAAATGCCGCGCCGCGCCGCCTGGCACAGGGCGTTCTGCTCCGCGTGTACGGTTCTGACGCAGTGAGTCGTAACCGAGCCGTCTTCGTGAACCATCCGCTTGAGCTGATGCCCCGCTTCGTCGCAGTGGGGAAGTCCCGCGGGCGCGCCCACATAGCCGGTTACGAGGATTTGATGGTCCCGCGCGATCACGCAGCCGGACCTTCCCCGGTCGCAGGTGGCCCGTTTGGCGATTGCGTCACAGACTTCCATAAAATACTCATCCCAACTGGGACGCCGGTAAACCGCCGTTTCACTCATGGCAAGGCTCCTCCCCCGCGTGCATTGGACTTGTTCTGAAACTGCGCCAACTTGGCGAAGTTTCAGAACAGCTCTATTATACCCGCGAGCATCTCCGTATAATACCGGGTTTCAATACAGTCTTCACCGATACCGGCCGCGGCGAGGAGGCTGAGGAGCCGTGCGCGGGCCTCCCGTACCGTTTCGTCTTCGCTGTCGCGGGCGATGATTTCAAGTTCCAGAAAGAAACCCAGTCCCGGAATCTCAAGCAGTTCCGCCGTAATGCCCCGGTAGTCCCACACGCCGCCCCGTTTGGTCTTGTGAACGGCGGGACTGAGCCGTACAAGGGCAAGCAATTCCTCAAGGGCGCTTACCCGCTCCGCACCGGGAGCGCATATTTCGGGAGGCGTTTCCCCGGCATCGCGTACCTCGAATTCCCGCTCCCGGTTAACTTCAACGCCGTTCCGGACTTCCTTGGTCTTGAACGTTACGAGCAGCCTTTGCTCCTCCCCGCCTGACGGGCGGACAAACGTTTCCCGGCGGAGGCGTACTCCCGCGGGAGGAAAATCCCCGCCCGCGCGGGAAGGACGCCAATAGGTATCTTCCTTGACAAACGCTCCCCGGTAGACGGCGACGCGGGAAAGGCGCTCCCGCACCGCGGGAGGATCGGCGGCCCACGCTTTCAGTTCAATTTCTACGGACATTTTTTCTCCCGTTTTAAAATTACGGCCGGATTTTCCCGAAAACCAGCCGTTTTTCTTCGTTCCATTTATCAAAAACTGGTTAATTATATGATATTATCACAAAATATCAAAAAAATACCGGAGACGCGGTTGACGAATCCATTTTTTTCCCGTACCTTGGTCCTAGGCCGCGATGAAATACGGCTTTTGCTTTCGTGTGAAGGCGCCGGGCGCTTATCAAACTTGGCAAATACGCCGATAATGGGCAGATATGAGTGTTTTCCGGCTCTTTGCCTGTCTCATGCTGCTCACCGTAATGGGGGTTTTCGCGCAGGAAACGGTCCATACCGTCCGGCGCGGGGAGACGGTGTACGCGCTGGCCCGCCGGTACGGGGTCGCTGTTCAGGAAATTTTAACCCTGAACGGGATAAGCGATCCCACGCGTGTGCGGGAAGGCGCGCGGCTCCGCATCCCCCGGACCGGTCCGTCCCCTTCCGGCGGGCGGCCCGCTTTCAGTGGCCAGGCTACTGAAAGTGGCCAGGCCACTGAAAGTGGACAGGCCGCCGCCGGAGGACAGGGAGCCGCACGGGCGGACGCGCCGCGTTATATCGCGTATCAGGCGGTGCGGGGAGACAGTTTTTACGCCCTGGCGCGCCGTTACGGGACAACCGCGGAGGCGATTCGGGAGGCGAGCGGTCTTGCGCCCGATCATGTGCTCAAAGTGGGCGACCGGCTTCGCATTCCGGATCCCGCGCCGCCCGTCGTGAGTGGAACGGTTCCGGCAAACGGAGGCGCCGGAAGCGGGCGGCAAAATCCGCCCCGGGCGACATCGCCCGCGCGGACGGTGGACGCTTCGGTTGTGTGGCCGGTAGGGGCGCGGGAAGTGGCCTACATGACGGGCAACATGAACGGCGTCGTGCTGTTGGGCGAACGGGCCGAACCGGTACGGAGCCTGACAGAAGGAACGGTAATATCCGCCGGACCGTACCGTGGTATGGGTAAGGTCGCGGTTGTGCAGGTACAAGGAGGGTATATTTACGTGTATGGCGGTTGTGAAAACCTTTCGGTGCGAGAGGGCGACCGGGTTGCGCCGGGGACGGAGTTGGGACGGCTGGGGATCGACGGCATATCGTCAAAACCGGAGTTGTTCTTCCTCGTGTATCGCAACAATACGCCGGTCGATCCTGCCATCGCGCCCCGTTCTTAGGGTGTGTTGACAGTTTTCATAATTCGGATCAAGCTGGTTTAATCCAGAAGCAAGGTAGTTTGATGTCTAAAACAATCACGATTGACAAAAAAGGGGCGCAGCATTCCGGAGGTGAGGAAGCTGGAGAGCGGACCAAACCCAAAAGAAAGGGCGAGAGCCGCGCAAAAAGCGCCAAAAAACCCAAAGCCGCGCGGGACACGGACCCGCTTGCGCTGTATTTTAAGCAAATTTCCAAATTTCCCCTTCTCACGGTACAGGAAGAGCAGAGTATCGGCCAAAAAATAGTCGGTTTCCGTAAACAGCTCAAGGAACTCGACAAAGCGTGGGAAGGCAAAGAAAAAACCACTGAGTATAAACGGGAACGCTCAGCCGTTGACGGCGCCCTGCTCCAGTACAAAAACCGGATGATCAACTCCAATCTCCGCCTCGTTGTATCCATCGCGAAAAATTACCAGCACCGGGGGCTTTCCCTGCTCGACCTCATAGATGAGGGTAATATCGGCCTTATAGAGGCGGTGGAGCGGTTCGACTATACCCGCGGCTGCCGTTTCTCGACCTACGGCACCTGGTGGATCAGGCAGGCGATTATCAAAAGCATCGCCGACAAGGGCCGCGTCATCCGTATCCCCATCCACATGCTCAACACCATCAAAAAATGCTACTTTGTGGCAAAGCAGCTCACCCAGGATCTGGGCCGCGACCCCAGTGAGGAAGAATTATCCGAATACCTCGGCGTACCCGTAAACAAGGTCAAGGAAATCGTCAAACTTTCCCAGGAAACCACGAGCCTTGACACGATTGTTGACAACGGAAACCTTACCCGCCTTGCGGACCTGATCAAGGACGACAGCATGGAGGAGCCGTTCGAAATGGTCTTCTCCATGACGCTCCAGGAGACCATGGGCGATATTCTTTCCCAGCTTTCCGAGCGGGAGATGAAGATTATCCAGTTCCGCTTCGGCCTTGCCGGAGAAAAACCCCTTACCCTTGAGGAAACAGGGCGGCTACTCGGCATCACCCGCGAACGGGTCCGGCAAATACAGGAAAAAGCGACCTGGAAACTGCGCAATCTGAAAGAACTTAACGAGCTCAAGGAAAATCCTTAATACACGCAGGCGGTTTGTTTGGTCCCACGGGCGGGGAAAACCGCCGGGCCACGCGGGGGAGCGAGGGATGGGCACAGCCCATGACCGGGCCGAATGGAGGCGTCCCCAGCATTGCTGGGGCGCGTAAACAGCCGGAACGTTAGGCGCCATTAAATCCGAAAAAAATTGAGTTCTTAAAAATAACTGACAAAATTTTGAAAGTGTAATAAGATAAATTTTATTCTATAAAAATTATGGAGGTGTACTTTATTATGCCGGAAAAAGAATAGAATGTTGTGGCTTAAAGGAGGTCGGTTTGCCTCGTTAAAATTGCCCATTTAAATTAGGGCATCTCTAAAAACTTCAGTTTTTAGAGATGAACCGCTTAAAAATGCGTGTTTCACAGCCCTTAGGGCGAGAAACCGCAAGGGAACCTCTGAAAACAACCGGTTTTTAGAGGTTCCC
>JAITGJ010000291.1 GCA_031280705.1 Spirochaetaceae bacterium | reverse complement strand
GCCGGAACCCTGCTTGAGCATCTCAATAATACGGCCCGCCAGATGGACGAGGCCCTGACCGGAACGGACGCCACCGCCATCGGGCGGATAGTCGGCTCCGTGGAGGACGGCCTCGCGCCGCTTTCGTCCCTGAGCACGGACGCCGCGTCGGTGCTGGCCGGTCTCCAGCGGGACCTTGAGCCGATACTGGCCGATCTCCGCACGGTAACGGGCAAACTCGCCGCGCCGGGCGGCACCGCCTCATCCCTTCTGGACGCGGACGGGCCGGTCAACGCGGCGATTGAACCGGCGCTTGAGTCGGTAACGGGGATACTGCGGAGCCTTGAGCGTACCGCGGAATTCCTCCCCGCGCAGCTTCCCCAGATTGCCGCCCTGCTTGCCGAAACCCGGACGGTGCTCCACTCCGTGGAAGGGCTTCTTATTGCCCTGCGGAACAATCCCATCCTCAAAAAAGGCTTTCCCGAAGAGGTAAGCACCCAGTCCGGCGGCACCAGCGTCCGGGACATTGATTTTTAAGGAGCGTCCATGAAGTACGGCGCTTTTTTTGTCTGCGTTATGACGGCGCTGGCCGGCTGTTCCACCGCGCCCAAACGGCCCCTGGAAATCCGCGATCTCCGCAATACGGCCGCGCTCCAGCTTGAGCTTCTTAACCGGGAAGCGGACCGGGGCGGCTACACGCGGGCCTTTGAGATTATGCGGGAGACCCGCCCCCTCGCGCTCGCCGCCGACGATCCGCGCCTTTTGGTAACCACGGGTCTTTCGCTGGGGAACCTGCTCTTTTTCCTGGGCCGCGTTGAGGAATCGGACGCGGCGCTCGCGGAGTCCCGCACGGCGGCGGAAGAATCCGGAGACGGGGAACTTATCGCCATTTGTACGATTTATCTGGAGCGCCAGCGGCTCCTCAAGATTTTGGGAACCGGCGATACGGCCGCCGTCCCGGAGATCCGCGACCGGGTACGGGAAGCGGCGCGGGCTGTCAAAACCGATGCACTGGCTTCGGCGCTGGCCTTGACCGTGGCCGGAATGGCGGAAAAGGAACTCCGCAACTATGCCGGTGCGGAGGCCGCGTTCAGGGACGCGCTTGCCATTCACGAAAAGGGCCGCTACCTGGAGCAGGCGGCTTACGACTGGTTTCTTATCGCCTCGGTACGCTCCATCGCGGGGCGTTATGCCGATGCCCTCGCGGCGCTGGACGCGGCGCTAGACTTTGACCGGCGCGCGGAAAATTCCCACGGCCTCGGCTCCGACTGGCTCGCGCGCGGGGAAGTGTACCTTAAAATGGGCGATGGGGACCGCGCGCGCCGTTCGTTTCACCGCGCGGAAGGTATATTTACCGCGTCCGGCGCGGAAGGCGCGGCCCGGTCCGCCCGGGCCAGAGCGGAGGCCGCCGCTTATGGCGTCGCCCCACAAGGTGGGCGCGCCCCACAAGGTGGGCGTACCCCACCAGGTGAGCGGTAACCGTGCGGGGCCGCCCCGCCGCCCGGCTTGCGGGATGAGCGTTGCGGGCATGGAGCCGGGTGGAGACCCGCGAAAAACGCGCGCAAAGAGCCAGAATAGGCTTTCATATCCGCCGTATTCGTATTAGACTGGAGGCACTACCATGAAAAAAGGCATATTTTTTTCCGGTTTGGTTCTCTTTATCCTGCTTTTTTCCTGTACCGGACGCGGCTCGGATCTCAAGGACGGTTATTATTCGGCCATCGCCAAGGACTGGGATACTTATGGCTGGAAAGAATTTATAACTATTTGCGTCAATAATGGGGTGATCACCACGGTTGAGTACAATGCGGTAAACCAGGCGGGTTTTGTCAAATCATGGGACACGGACTATATGTCGCTGATGAAGTCTGTCGTGGGCACGTATCCCCTTGAGTATACCCGCGTGTATGCGGGCGAACTGCTGCGCACCCAGGGCGGAGAAGAAATTGACGCCATGACCGGGGCCACCACGTCATGGCACACATTCCGGCAGTTGTCCGCCGCGGTGCTGGCAAACGCCGGCGCGGGCGGCGCGTCCATGGCGGAAGTCCCCATCATCCCGGCGGACGGGGAGCATGTCCGTGAATAAGCGCGGACTTCGCCAAACCATCCAGCTTACCGCCACGCTCGCGGTCGTTCTCCTCGCGCTCGTGCTGGTACTTCTGATGACCTTTTTTATGAATTCCCTCACGGACTCCATACTGATGAAAACCATGCCCTCCATGGCGCGGACCGCCGCGCAGAATGTGGAGGGGCACCTGCACCTTATGGCGGAACAGATTCTGGGCATCAGGGATAACCCGCTCATTGCCTCGGGCGAGGGGCAGGAGGAGACGCGGGTATTTCTGGAAAGCCTGCTCAACCGGATCGAATTCACCTGGGTGGGTCTTTATTCCATTGAATCGGGGCGGCTGCTCACGGGCAGTACCAACGCGCCCGTGAGCATTGATTCCCGGCGGCTCTACTATCTTGTGCGGATAACCGGCAGTTTTGTGATTGGCGACACCTTTGACGGCCACCAGATGGAAATTTGCATGGGCGCTCCGGTAACGGACGGCGAGGGGACGCCGCACTACATTCTGGCGGGAAGCTACAATTACGACGTGCTTAACGATGTGCTGGGAAATATCAATGTCAGCGCGTCAAGCACCGCGTTCATCATCAATTATCAGGGACAGATACAGGCCCACCGGAACGCGTCTCTGGTAACGCGCTGGGCGACCATTTACGACGTATACGGCAATACCCGGACGATAGAAAATCTGCTCAGTCTTGTCGCGCAGGGCGGCATCGGTTCCGTGCTGGCGCGGGGAGAGGGCCTCCTCTCGGTTTTCCGGCCAAAAGCCGCCCGGTTTTTCAGTTATGCCCCGATACGGGGAACCCGCTGGTCCCTGATGATAGAAGCGCCCCGCAGTGATTTTACCGCTTCCACGTGGCAGGCGACCATTATCAGCATTTTGGCAACAGCGATACTGATCGTTGTCGTTACCGCCGGGTTCAGCATATTTATCAGGAAGGTGCTGACCGAGCCGCTTAAAGCCCTCACCGCGAGCGCCCACCGCCTTGCCCTTGGGCAGTTTTCCCAAAAAATACCGGAAAACCTTGTCGGGCGCAACGACGAGATCGGCCTTTTGGGGGACGCCTATGCGACAATGATCGACTCCATCAAGGATGTCATTGTCGATATCGATCATATCACCTGGGCCGCGCGCACGGGAAACCTGAATCAACGGTCCCCCCTCGCATATCACCAGGGGGATTACTACCGCATCATTTCGGGCGTCAACACCACGATGGACATTATCGGCGCGCAGCTTGACGCGATCCCCGAAGCGCTCGCGCTCCTGGGCGAAGACCGGTTATTCCGCTACTGCAACCGGGCAATGAAGGATTTCCTTGAGCGCAATTTCCTTGATACGGCGGACGGCAGCATACTTGCCTACATCGCCACATCCGGGGAAAGCCGGGACCTGCCCGGTGAAATTGCGCGCGTGCTGCTCCCGGAAAACGGAGACGGCGAGGCTTCCTACACCGGCGCTATTTCCCTCCGGGAAGAACTCCGCGGGGACTCAAACTATGTGCTTACCCTCTGCCGCACCGGAGCCGCCCTGGACCGTGATGACGGCAGCGCCCCCGGTTCCTCAAGCTCAAGCCGCCTTGCCGATCAGCTTGCCGAATTGATGGGCGTTTCTTCCCTTTTTACCGGGACCGGAAAAAAAGAAGAAGGCTCGTCTTCCTGCTTCATGCTTATTCTGACAGATGTAACCCAGCTTACCCAGGCGCGTATCGGCGCGGAGCAGGCAAGCCGCGCGAAAAGCGATTTCCTTTCCCGGATGAGCCACGAAATGCGCACCCCCATGAACGCCATTATCGGCATGACCCATATTGCGCGGGGGGCCGCCGATCCGGAACGAAAGGATTACTGTCTGGACAAGATTGACGAAGCCTCAAATCACCTCCTTGGCGTCATTAACGATATTCTTGATATGTCGAAAATCGAGGCAAATAAATTTGAACTTTCTCCGGTGGAATTTAATTTTGAAAGAATGATCATGAAAGTTACCAATGTGGTTAATTTCAGGATCGAGGAAAAACATCAGAAATTCGCCGTTCACCTGGACCCCAAAATACCTTCCACGCTTATTGCCGATGATCAGCGCCTTGCGCAGGTGATCACGAATCTGCTTTCCAACGCGGTTAAATTTACCCCGGAAAACGGGACCATTCGCCTTGAGGCGTGCCTTGAAGCGTGCCGCCTGGCGGCATACCCCGCCCCGGAGCCGCCCGTGGACAGCGCCGCCGGTAACGGCGATGGCGGCGATAAACCCGAGTACACCGTCAGAATTTCAGTCAGCGATACGGGCATCGGCATCACCGATGAACAGAAAAGCCGCCTCTTCACGTCCTTTGAGCAGGCCGACGGCGGCATTTCCCGCAAATTCGGCGGTACGGGCCTCGGCCTTGCCATCAGCAAGCGTATTGTGGAAATGATGGGCGGCGAAATTCATGTTGAGTCCGCAGCGGACCAGGGCTCTACGTTTATTTTTACCATCCGCGCAAAGCAGGGACAGGAAGTGCGCCGGGGGCTCCTGCGGGAAGGGGTAAATTACCAGAATCTCCGCATGCTCCTGGCCGATGACGACGCCGATGTGCGGGAATATTTTTCTGAAATAATAAAATCGCTGGGGCTTTCCTGCGATACCGCCGCGAGCGGCGAAGAAGCGCTGCGCCTGGTGCGGCAAAACGGCAAATACGATATCTACTTTATTGACTGGAAAATGCCCGACATAAGCGGCATTGAACTCACCAGGGAAATAAAGGCGGAACCCGGCGGAGCAGACGCGGTAGTAATACTGGTTTCCGCCACGGACTGGGGCGTTATTGAACAGGAAGCGCGGCAGGCGGGCGTGGACAAATTTATTCCCAAGCCGCTTTTTTCTTCCGCCATTGCCGATGTGATCAATCAGGCGCTGGGAAAAGAAGCGGTGTACGCGCGGGTTACGAATTCTTCCTCCCTGGATACGGGCAGTGTTTCTACCGCCGCGCATACGGCATACGGGGCGGAGGCGGCTTCCGGCGAAGAAAACGCCGATGATTTTTCCGGGGCGACCATTATTCTTGCGGAAGACGTGGAAATTAACCGGGAGATTGTACTCACCCTGCTTGAACCAACAGGGCTTGCCATCGACTGCGCGGAAAACGGCGCGATGGCGCTTAAACTTTTTGGCGATAATCCGGAAAAGTACGATCTGATTTTTATGGATGTGCACATGCCCGAAATGGACGGATTTGAAGCTACCCGCCAAATTCGCGCGCTGAATGTTCCCCGCGCAGGGGAAATACCCATTGTCGCAATGACCGCAAATGTGTTCAAGGAAGACATCGACAAATGTCTTGCCGCGGGCATGAATGATCATGTGGGAAAACCGCTGGACATGACCATCGTTATGGAAAAACTCAGAAAGTATCTGCCGAAAAAGTAACCCGCGTCTTTTATGCGCCAAAAACCGCGCCGCGGGGCCTTTTGGACCGCGCCGTTTTGGGGAAGAGCGGGTACAAGGAATTCTGCCATGGAAAAAACCCGTGCGGATCGCATAACCTGGCTGTTGAAACCGGGAGAGCTCACGCTGAAAGGGAGAAACCGGCCGGGATTTGAGCGCGCGCTTTGCCGCAATCTGGCCGCGCGCCTTAAAGGGACGGGCGCGGAACTTGCCGCCGGAAGCGGCAGACTGTACGTTCACGCCCCTTCCGGCGCGGATGAAGACACGGTACAGAATATAGAAGCCGCGCTGGAAAAGATTTTCGGCATTGCGGGCTGGGCGCGTACCGTTGTCGCCGCGAAAACCCGCGAGGCGGTATTTGCCGCGCTGATTGACGCGGCGCGGGAATGCGTTCACCGGGGCGTTTCAACCTTCAAAATAGAGGCGCGGCGCACCGACAAAAGTTTTCCGCTGGATTCCTGGGCAATGCGGAGCGAGGGCGGAGCGGCGGTCCTGGACGCCGTGCCGTCCCTCCGCGTGGATGTTCACCATCCAGAGGCCCTTATCGAAGTGGAAATCCGGGAACGCGCCTACATTTATGCGATGGGACAAAAGGGGCGGCGCGGGCTTCCCGTGGGGACTGCGGGCCGGGGACTGCTGCTTCTTTCCGGGGGCATTGACTCTCCGGTGGCCGGTTATCTTATGGAAAGCCGGGGCATGGGCCTGGACGCGGTGTATTTCCACGCCTGGCCCTACACATCAGACGAAGCCCGGCTGAAAGCAGTAAAGCTTGCGGAAATTACCGGTTCCTACGGCATCGGCATACGGCTCCATACGGTTGATTTTGCCGGCATTGAGATACGAATAAAGGAAAACGCGCCTGAATCATGGGCTACCATTCTGCTCCGCATGGCCATGATGGAAGCCGCCGAACGGCTTGCCCGCCGGAGGAACTGCAAATGCCTCATCACTGGGGAAAGCCTTTCCCAGGTGGCAAGCCAGACCATAGAAAATATTACCTGCACGCAGAGCAGAATTACTAGTCCCGTGATGCGGCCCCTTATCGGCATGGACAAGGAAAGCATCATACGGATTGCGGAATCCATCGGCACCTATGCGACATCAATTTTGCCCTACGCCGATTGCTGCGCCCTGTTTAGCCCGGCCCATCCGGTGCTGCACGGCGATCCGGACGAAGCCGGCGGTTTATACGAAAGCCTTGATCTGTCCGGCTTGATTCAGACGGCGCTGGAAACGGCGCGGGAAGAAAAATGCGGTTTTCCGTAACGATGTTTCTCCGGGGACTGCCCCGGGGCGTTTAAGAATGGGCGGCGGCGCTTTGTGTGCCCGGGATTGCTCTCCAGCCGCGGACCGGAATGATGAATTATGATAGATGACACGATCTCATGCCCTTGCCAGGCGCAATCCGCATGGTTTTCTTTGAACTATCAAACTGATTCTCATGTGCAGAAATCGGCTGAGATTCTTCCGCTATAAAATAGAGTTGTTCTGAAACTTCCGTTTAAAAAGAGCAAATTTTGCGTATTGCTGAAAGAAATGCGGACTCTTGCAGTTGTTAAAAACCAGCGGTGCGGTCCAAACCGCGGTCAGCGGCGACAGCATCGACATACCCGTCAGCACGGCGCCTACGCGTTTTGCAGAAAGATTTTTTGCAGAGAAAAAATTACTTAGAGTCTGTCTATAATGTGGACACATTATAGACAGACTTCCTTGAAAATCGCATTTTCGCAGCCTTTAGGCGAGAAAATGCAAGGTCTGTCCGCAAAGTAACCGACTTTGTGG
>JAITGJ010000260.1 GCA_031280705.1 Spirochaetaceae bacterium | reverse complement strand
CTTGTCTCGTATCTTGCCGCGGGGGCCGTTCCGGACCCCAACTACGATGACGGGCAGTTCCAGATTTCAGAGGCGTTTTTTACCGCGGACTTTTGGTACCGGCGGAGTTTTAATCTTCCTGAGGCATGGGGAGAGGCCGCGGGGCGGATATTCCTCAATTTTGACATGATCAACTGGAAGGCGGACGTATGGCTCAACGGCGAAGTCCTGCCCAATGCCGATCCCGCACGCGCGCGGAGTATCGAAGGGGCCTTTGTCCGGGGCCGCTTTGATATTACCTCCCGCGCGCAAAAGGGCGTCAATTATCTTGCCGTGCGTATTTACCGCAACGACACCCCCGGTGAAGTAACCACGCAGGGGCTGGCGGAAGGGCCGCTCCCCAACGGCGGCGCGCTTGGGGCCGATAATCCCACCATCCACGCCGCTGTGGGCTGGGACTGGCTTCCCACCATACGGGGCCGGGACACGGGCATTATCGAAGATGTGTACCTGAGTTATTCCCTCCACGCGCGGCTGCTGGATCCCTGGATGGAAACCCGGCTCAGTGTCAGCGAAAAAAGCGCGGCTATTCAGGCGGAGGACCTTGCCCGCGCCGGGCCGCTTGTGATCACGTCCCCGGACGATTATACGGAAACGGCGCTTGCCGCGCTTACAGACGGACGGGAAGATACCCAATGGATCGGGAAGGATACTGACGGGACAGGATTTACTATCGACATGGGCCGGGAAATTACCACCGGGTCCGTTACCATTGTGTGGGGCACGGAGACGGGTTTTCGCGCGGCGGATCTTGAATCGCGCCACCCGGAAACATTCGCGCTCGAAAGTTCCGTGGATGGAAAAACCTGGGTCAACTTCGACGCCTTTCCCGGCGGCGAAGTTGACGGCAAATGGTTTGGCCGCCTTGCCGTTCCCGAAAGCGCGGGGACCGGCGCGTTTACGGGACACGCCATTTCCGGCAGCGTACAGGGGTCCACAGCCGTCGCGCAGATTGATTTTGGCGCGCTGGGCTGGGGAGAGGGCATAGTACCCATCCCGTTTTTTACGCCGCAAAAGGCGCGTTATATCCGGTTTACCATCCTCCGCCGACGCACGGTCAACGGCGCGCCGGTTCCCGCGCGGATTCGCGCGTTTCATATTTATGCCGAAAGCGTAGAAGACGTTGAGCGGAGCCTCCTGCGGGACCATATTCTTGACGACAGTAAAGCCGATCTTGTGTTCAGAACGGAAATCGCAAATTCAGGCGGCGACTGTTCCGCGCTGGTGCGGGGGCGCATACTTCCCGGTGATATTGTTTTTGAAAAAACATTTTCCCTGGCGGCGGGAGAAACGCTGAGCGCGGAGATTGACCATATCATCATCGAAAAACCGGAACTCTGGTGGCCCAACACCTACGGGAAGCAGTTTCTCTACACCGCGTGCGCGGAAGTTTTGGTGAACGGAGCCGTATCGGACCGGAAGACGTTCCGGTTTGGCGTGCGGCAGTTTACGTATCCGGTTGACGGCAATATGCTCACCCTGTACTGCAATGGAACACGGATTGTGTGCAAGGGCGGGAACTGGGGCATGGATGACGGCCTCAAGCGGGATACGCCCGCGGTGTACGACAGCAAAGTCCGCCTGCACGCGGAAGCAAACTTTACGATGATCCGCAACTGGGTGGGCATGACCAATCACCGCGCGTTTTATGATGCCTGCGACAAATACGGTGTGCTCATCTGGGACGATTTCTGGCTGGCCAATCCCATGGACGGGCCTGATCCCAATGACGCCGCGCTGTTTCTGGACAACGCGGTGGACAAGATCCGGCGCGTCCGGAGCCACGCCGCGCTCGCGCTGTACTGCGGACGCAACGAGGCAAATCCTCCCCCGGCTATTGACGCGGGACTTCGGGAGCGCACAGCGGCCCATGACGGAACGCGCTTTTACGTTCCCAACTCCGCGATGCCGCCGGTCGGTTCGGGCGGGGGATATTCCCTTGCCGCGCCGGGCGGGAATAACGGCATCAAACAGTATTTTAACGATGTTACCTCGCCGGTACTCCGCAGTGAACGCGGCATCCCCAATGTGCCCGCAGCAGAGAGCATCAGGAAATTTGTCCGGGCGGAAAACCGCTGGCCCATCAGCGAAGTATGGGCGCTCCACGACTGGACCTATCACATGAACGGCCCGGCAAATACCTACATGGCGGCGCTCAAATGCTACATGGACGGCGCATTTGATATTCCGGCGGATACGGTACGGGATCAAAATCCTTCTCCAGACGATCCGGTATTCCGCGCATACAAAAAAGATATTCTCAAAATGGTACGCGATGCCGGAACAGCCTACCGGTTTGAGGATTTCTGCCGCATGGCGCAGATGATCAACTTTGAAAACCACAAGGGACTTTTTGAGGCCCTTGCCGCACGCCGGAGCAACGGCCTGCTTATGTGGATGAGCCAGTCGTCGTGGCCGTCATTTATGTGGCAGACCTATGACTGGTATCTTGATATTAACGGCGGTTATTTCGGCGTCCGCGCGGGAAATCAGCCCGTACATCCCGCGTGGGACCCCCGTGATGACAGTATTTTCCTGGTAAACGCCACGCCAAAACAGTATGACAACATTACGGTTCTCGCCGCTGTTTTTGATCTTGCCGGACGCCGTATCCTTGAACGGGAATACGCCATGGAGCGCCTTGAAAGCGACGCATCGGGCCGCGTGATCGCCCGCGCCGATTTCAGCGCTTCACCGACAGACGTGGTGTTTCTCCGCCTCACGCTTCGGAGCGCGGACGGAACCGTACTGGGCGGGAATTTTTACTGGCACAACCGGGCGGTTTACCAGGACTACCGCGCGCTTAATACGCTGCCCCCGGCCCCGCTCGACATACGCGCCGCCGGAAAGGAAACGCTCCCGGATGGTTCTGTCCTCTGCCGGTTTGAAATTGCCAACAACAGCGGCATCCCCGCAGTGCAGACCCGGGTACGGCTCCTCGCGGACGGCGCGGACGCGCTTCCGGTGTTCTACAGTGATAATTACTTTGCCCTGATGCCCGGTGAGCGCACCGTAATTACCGCTGAAACAGGCGCGCAATACGGCGAAAGCGAATCGCTCTCCGCCGTGCTTGGCGGCTGGAACACCGCGGCGTCCGTCTGCCCGGCGGGATAAGCCGCGGGAACGGCTGACACGCCCGCGTAACAGCGGGCGTGTCTCCATCAGGACCGCCGGATCGTTATACCGGCGGGAGGGCGGCATACGCGGCGGCAATCCGGGCGGCGGTTCTGCTGTTGTTGTACACCAGCGCCTTGTTTGCGGCAACGCTTTTTCCGCCGGTGGTTTTGTGCAGTTCCGCAAGCAGAAACGGCGTTGTCGCCTTGCCGCGTATTCCCTTTTCCGCCGCCAGAGCGAGGGCCGCTTCGATATTGCGGTTGATAAAAGCCGGGTCCAGTTCGTCCTTTTCGGGGATGGGAACGGTAACCAGAATGCCGTTTTGTATGCCCAGTTCCGTTTTTGTCCGCACAATACGCGCCGCTTCTTCAGGGCTTTCAACGCGGTAATCGACCGGGCGCCCTGAATCGCGGATATAAAAAGCCGGGAATTGCGCGGTACTGAAACCCAGCACCGTTACGCCGGCGGTTTCCAGGTACTCAAGGGTCAGCGGAATATCCAGAATGGATTTTGCACCGGCGCAGATCACCGCGACGCCGGTTTGGGCAAGTTCCTCAAGGTCCGCGGATATGTCAAACGTTTCCGCAGCGCCCCGGTGAACGCCGCCGATGCCGCCGGTGGCGAAAAACCGGATCCCTGCCATATTGGCAAACAGCATGGTTGCGGCGACTGTTGTGGCGCCGTAACTGCCGCGGGCGATCACCACTGCGGCGTCGCGGCGGGAACATTTGGGGATGCCGCCGTGTTCGGAAAAATATACGATCTCTTCATCAGAAAGGCCGATTTTTATTTTTCCGTTTACAATGCCGATGGTTGCCGGAACCGCGCCTTCCTCCCGGATAATTTTCTCGCAGGTCCGGGCGCATTCCAGATTTTCGGGATAATTGAACCCGTGGGAAATTATTGTCGTTTCCAGGGCGACTACGGGCCGGTTCCCCGCGAGGGCTTCCCGTACTTCGGGATTTACGTCAAGATGTCTGTTCATGATTGCTCCTTGCAAAATAGCGTTTGTCTTCAGAAACCGGCACGGCTTCCGGACAATTCCATGGTTTGTTCCACCAGGTCCGCCGACATATTGCCGGCGACCGTAGTTTTGCTCTGTACGGTAATGGCCGCCGCAGCCGATGCAAACGCGACGGTTTTTTTGCTGTCAAAGCCGTGCAGGGCCGCATACACCATTCCCGCCATAAAAGCATCTCCGCCGCCGGATGTATTTACCGGGCGCACCTGGTGCACACCGGCAAAAAATTGTTCATCGCCGTTTTGAAAATACACGCCTTCCCCGCCCAGCGTGATGCACACCATGCCGGTTCCCCGCTCCATAAAGTACGCGCCCGCCCGTGCAAGCGCGTCCCGCGCCGCTTCACCGCCGCCGCGCGGAATCGCAACGCCGGAAAGACATTCGGCCTCCATGCGGCCCAGCTTGAGCGCGTGAAAGCGGCCGTCAAAGGGCTTTACTTTTTCCGCCTTCCGCGCGGACACCGGATCGAGAAACATCCTTTTTCCCCGGAACCGTTCGCTGATAAATCCAATCGTTTCGCCCGAAAGATTGGCGTCAACAACAACGATGCCGCTTTTTTCGATGACACCGGCCCTGCTTTCAATAAAGTCCGGCGTTATCTGTTCCAGGATGCCCATATCGGAAAGCGCTACGGCAAGTTCTCCACCGCTGTCCAGCAGGGCAAGATACACCGGCGAAACCGCGCCGGAAAGGAAAAGGCTGTCTTCAATATCAAGGCCGATTTCACGGCTGTGCGCGGCGATCATGGCCCCGCCGGGATCGTCTCCAAGCGCGCCAATCAGTTTAACGCGCACCCCAAGGCGAAGCAAATTTTCCGCAATGTTCCGGCCCACCCCGCCCGCGCAGTACTCAATCCGGCCGGGATTTGAATCCGCCCAGTTGAGGGGAGAGGCCGAAAAACCATTAATATCCATATTTGCCGCACCGATAACGGTAACGAGAGATGTTTCTATATACATCGTACCACCCGCGTCCAGCTATACTATGGCGATTTTGCTCTGGCTGTCAATCCTCCGGCGCGTCCCTGCCGATCAGCACTAAACAACTTCCGCTGAAAAATGGGGAAAAATGCGCCGCCCAGGGCGCCGGGGCACATGCCGGATGTACAATTTAACGCATAATTTTGTAAAAAATGCCCACTAATTGTCTTTTTTTATGATAATGTGCCCCAAAAGATGGATATTCCCTCCGGCCCCCTTCCCATTCCGGCATCTTTCGTGCATACCTAAAAGAACAAATACAAAGGAGCGCGGCGCATTTTTTCACGCACGGCTTTTTGGGGGATATGGTGAAGTATGACTATTCTTGAAGCGATTATTTTGGGGGCCGTTCAGGGAATTACCGAATTCCTGCCGGTAAGCAGTTCCGGGCATCTGGTACTTTTACAGCGTATATTTGGCATCACTGAATCGGCGCTTTTTTTTGATACGATGGTCCATGTGGGAACGCTGCTGGCGGTTGTGATGGTGTTACGGCGTGATATGGGACGCATCCTCCGGCGGATTTTCCAGCCCCTGACCGGCTTCCTGATTCTGGGGACGATTCCCACCGTAATCGCGGCGCTTCTGTTCGGGGATTGGCTTGAACACGCCTTCGCTTCCGGCGGTTACCTGGGTTTCGCGTTTCTTTTTACTTCACTTGCGCTTCTTGTTTCCGACCGGTTTTCACGGCGGTCCGGTACGGTCCGGCCCGAAGAATCGGCGGGCTGGTTTGACGCCCTCGTTATCGGAATATGCCAGGCCGCCGCCATCATCCCGGGCGTGTCGCGGTCCGGGCTTACCCTGTCGGGCGCGCTTTCCCGGAAACTGAACCGGGACTACGCGGCGCGGTTTTCTTTCCTGTTGTCAATTCCCGCTATTCTGGGCGCGCTGGTTTTGCAGATCAAGGAAATTCTGTTCAGTGCGGGACCGGAAGAAACCGGCGGCGCGCTTACAACGATCGGCATCGCGCCGCTTGCGGCGGGAACCCTCACCGCCGCCCTGGTGGGGTTCTTTTCGGTGCAATTAATGCTGCGCATTGTGCATGAACGCGCCCTGTGGGGCTTTGCGGCATATACCGCGGCGCTCGGCGGCATGGTGCTGGTGGATCAGTACATTACCGGCGTATTTTTCTAACGCCCCGGATGTACGCGCCCGCGGCTGTACGCATTTTCTGGACAGGCCGGGGATTACGGGGGAGAAGGGCTTTGCGAAGCCGCGCTTCCAGAGGAAGCGCGGCATTTTGCGCGGATATATGAATAAGACTATAGCGGCAGTTTTGGCTATTTTATTATTTTTTAACCGAAGTTGTTTAGAAACTGAGGTTTCTAAACAAATCTAAATACTTGGGAAGGAGCGTCGGCAACGCAGTTGCCGCAGCGACTGACCTAGCCGAATGGAGGCCAAGCCCGCTACCGGCGGCGTCCCCGGCAAAGCCGGGGCGCGTAAACAGTCCCGTTATGCGCAGTAGAAAGGCTTTAACGACCATCTATTGCTTTTTCTTCCATTTCCCATAAATAATCTTTAAATTCTTCTATGGATATTTTATTTTCCAATTCTAAATCATTGAAATGATCAATATAATAATATAAATCATCTTCCTCTTTTATTGCTTCATAGGCAAAATTATTTTTTCCATATTCTTTAATCAATTCTTTTTCAATCTCCTCAAAGGGCGAATCAATTCCATCATGTTCATCCAAATATTTTTCAGATTCCAACATATTATCTGGCAGATATATTGCTCTATCACCCCCAAATAATTTAATGATTTGCAACATATATTTTCTCCATTCATTTCTTGTAATAGAATCCATATAAAACCAGCCCACAAATCTATACGGTGGTTCCCAGAAATATATTTTATCTCTTGTAAATTCCAACTCAAAATTGCGAAAACCAATAACATGTATATATTGATAGTCATCATCATTTCTTATTTCATATTTCCATTCCCATTTTTCATC
>JAITGJ010000201.1 GCA_031280705.1 Spirochaetaceae bacterium | reverse complement strand
TGGAATACACGGATTCTTGAAAAAACCCATGGATTTTTATGGATTATACCGGTTCTGGGGACTGAAATCTGTGTAATCTGTATATCTTCTTTAGTTATTCTTATGTGGAACCACTATATGCCATCCCGCACATCTCCCGGTTTTATCACCGGGAACGGAGCAGGCCGCCCGGAAACGGACCGCCGTCCCTAAAACCAGCGGCGTAATCCGAAAAGGGGGCCGTGCCATTCCGCGGCGGGAACGGCCGGGGCGCCCCCGCTGGTCCACCAGCGCCACCCGCCGTATACTTCCCAGGCGCGTAGCATAACGCCGCCCTCCAGCCGGATTTCCCCCAGCGAAAACTGCTCAAAAAACTGCACCGCAAAAACAGCCCGCAATGTCAAGGGGCGCAGCGGATAGACGCGCATCTCCGACCCGGCAACGCCGCCGTGCCGTTCAAGAAGGCCAAACCAGTATTGCCACTGGAGAAAAAAATTCCAGTTGAACAAATTGGATTGAATCAGTGAATACTGAAACCCCACCCGTGTTCCGCCGAGCAAATCACTGCCATCGGTTACAAAGAACGCGTCAAGCGCGGGTCCAAAAAATTTATAGGCCTGGAGATTCAGGGAAGTCCACGCGCCCCCTCCCAGACCTTCAAGGTACAGGGCGCTCTGGCTTATCACAAGCCACCAGAATTTTTTCCCCCGCATATGAGCCGCCGTCCCGCCGCCGGAAACTTCGTCCCAGGGACGGCGTATGTAACCCGTTCCGTCGTAGGGGTGCGCCCCGTAATAGAGCTGCGTATTGTTGTAATACCATGCCCACCAGAGCACCGTGGCAAGAAACTCCCCAAAGCCGCGGCCATTTTTTCCACTTCCGGAAGCGTCCTGCCGCGTATGTTCACCGGACGGCGTTTCCTTTTTGTGTTCTTCCACCGCTTCAACGTGATCCAGAAAATCCTGAAGCGCAGCGGAAAGCTCCGCACGGGGAAACAGAACAAGCAGCAGGACGAAAAAACCCATACGGGCGCTTCCGCGTGAAAAAATTCTCATGGTGCATCGTATAGGATAACAAACCGGGCGTCAACACCCGCGTACAGGTTTTCGGAAAAAAACGGACACGTATTTGATAATTTTAATTATTTTTGGCGGAAGTTGTTTAGAAACTGAGGTTTCTAAACAACTCTATTTGGTGTTTGAGCAGGTCCCTTGTATTTTCCCGCCAGTTGACCGCAGGCAGCGTTTATATTCCGCCCGTGCGATACCCGTATGCTTACTTCAAGCCCTGAATCTTCAAGGCCCTTTTTGAATTCCAGTATTTCATGTTTGCCCGCTTTTTTCAGGGTACGGTTATTTGTCCGGTTATATTCAAGCAAATTGATTATTGCGTTTTCATGCCCAAACCACGCGGCAAGCTGCTGTATATCGGAGGAGGCATCGTTTATTCCCGGCAGCAGCAGATAGGCTATGCTTATTTTCCTGTTGTGCCGCTCCGAATATGACAATGCCGCCTTAACCGTTTCATGCACATCATTCCCGGCCATTCCGGGAATAATATAGTCCCGTGCTTTCTGCGTAGTGGCGTGGAGGGACAATACGAGCTGAATTTTTATATGCTCCTCGCGCAATTTTTTTAACTGCTTCACCGGCCCCACTGTTGATACGCTTATGCCGTCTGTGGGAAAATCAAGGCCGGCCCGATCCCGCAAAATATGAATCGCCCTGATTACCGAATCGTAATTATACAGCGGTTCTCCGATTCCCATAAATACAATTCTGTTTATGTGTTTTTCAAGAAAAACAATCTGCTGAACTATCTCAGAGGCGGTTAAATTCCGCGCAAGCCCGTTCCTGCCCGACTCACAAAAGATGCACTGAACCGGGCAGCCGGCCTGGGTACTTACGCAGGCGGTCATGCCTGTTTTCCGCTTTATGCACACGGTTTCTATACATTTATTGTCGGCCAGTTCATACAGATATTTTTCCGTATCCGCATCCTTTACCATATCCTTTATCCATATAGTATGGATTTTTTTGCGGGATCCATTTTTGTATAGAAACGAATACAACGCCTTTGCGCCGTGTTCCCCCAGAACGGCGCTGGCTTCATGAGCGGTGTATCCAAAAGGATCGCTGACAATATCAACAACAGAATATTTTCCCTGAAAATCTTTCACTCGTAACCCCAAAACGGACCGCTCGTCCGCACGGATAGTGGACGTGGCCGGTCACCGGCCGGCAGACAGGCCCGCTGTTCCGCCCGCCCCGTTCCGGACATACACTGCGCTTCTGCCGCAAAACCTGTCCGGGTGCGGTTATAGTGCGCGGTCATTTCGTGCCGTGTCAACTATCCTGGGGAAAAGTCCCGGCATTACCGGACGCCCCAAACGGCAGCCTGGTGAACCCCGCCAAAAACGGCCGGTTTTACCGTCCTCTGGGCAGGATTCCGGGCCCGCCGCAAAAAAAACCTTGACGAATTTTCCGGCTATGTATATTATAATACTTGAATGATTGTTCAATCATACATTTGTTCAATTATTCAAGAATAGGCTCGCCGGAAGCCGGTTGAGACCGTGCCGGGCGCGGCCTTCAAGGAGTGATATATGAAAAAGACGGGCGCCGCCCCTATACTGGTATTCCATCAAGACATGGTGGACCTGGCCGCGGAAATCCTTCCGCCCCAGAAATCCCTCAATGATTTGGGAGAATTTTTCAAGGTTCTTGCCGATCCCACGCGGCTTAAAATTCTTTACGCGCTCGGTGCGGGAGAACTGTGCGTGTTTGACCTTTCCGTCAGCGTCGGGGCCAGCGTCTCATCGGTGAGCCATCATCTTGCCGCCCTCAAGCATGTGCGCCTGGTCAAAGGGCGGCGCGACGGGCGGATCATTTACTACTCGCTTGATGACGAACACATTAAATCGATCATTGAGTTTGCCCATGAGCATATGGAGGAACGATAATGAGCGAAAAAGAAACCGGCGCGGCGCGCGATGCCGGAAGCGCCGCACGCCAAAGCTGTCCGGCCGGCGATAAGCCTTCCACACAACACGCCGATCATTCCCCGGAACACGGAGCCGCTGACGCGTGTGCTCATGATGGCTGCTGCTCCGGCAGCAAAAAAGATGCCGGTGGAGACAGCGATTGCTGCGCGGCATGTGCCGCACTGGAAAAAGACGACGCGGATGATGAGGGTGAAGCGGGCCGCATGGTTCAGTTCGGTTCCTACGCGCTTCCGCTGAAGCGCCTCGTGGTATTTGGTACGGCTTTCGCGCTGTGGGGGGCGGGCCTTCTTGTTTCCCACCGCGGCCCCGCCGGAGGACTTTTCCGCTACCTTCCCCTTGCGCCGTTTCTCGCGGCGTATGCCCTCGCGGGCCTTCCCGTGCTCAAAAGCGCCCTCAAAAATATCATGAAGGGAAAAGCGATGGACGAAAATTTTTTGATGTCCATCGCTACCATCGGCGCGTTTGCCGCCGGTGAATGGGAAGAGGCCGCTGGCGTTATGATTTTTTACATGATTGGCGAATTGGTTCAGGAGGCCGCGGTGAGCCGCTCCCGCCGTTCGATTAAGGCGTTGCTCGCCCTCAAGCCCGGCACGGCGCGGGTGCGGAACGGCGGCGTCTGGACCGAGACGGCGGCCGCGCGGGTTGCGCCGGGCGACGAAGTGCTGGTGCGCCCCGGAGAGCGTATTCCTGTTGACGGCGTTATTCTGGAAGGTTCCGGCGCGGTGGACGCTTCAATGCTTTCAGGTGAATCACGGCCCGTTGATGTGCGTGCCGGGAGCGAAGTGCAGTCCGGCACGGTTTCTATTGACAGCGTACTGATACTGCGCGCACTCCGCACGGCAGACAATTCCCAGGCGGCAAAAATCGTATCGCTTGTGGAATCCGCGCGGGAAGCAAAGGCCCGGCCGGAACGGTTTATCACCGCTTTTGCCAAATGGTACACCCCCATTGTGGTTTGCCTTGCCGTTCTGACCGCGATTCTGCCGCCGGTGCTTGTCCCGTCCGCGCGTTTTGCGGACTGGTTTTATCGCGCACTGATACTGCTCGTTATTTCCTGCCCCTGTGCTCTTGTGGTAAGCAGTCCCCTGGGATATTTCGCCGGAATCGGCGGGCTTTCCCGGCGGGGAATTATGGTAAAGGGCGCGGTCCATCTCGATTCGCTCCACCGCGCCCGCCATGTGGCTTTTGACAAAACCGGAACGCTGACGCGGGGAAACTTTGCGATAAAATCACTGGAGACCGCGCCGGGAACAGACGAAACAGAATTACTGCAAACCGCGGTTTATGCGGAGCGGGAATCGAATCATCCCATTGCCCGGGCCATCACGGAACTGGGCGCGGCGCGGGGTATCGGCGGCGGAACAGGCGGCGATTACCGCGACCTTGCCGGACATGGCATTCTGGCGGGAGACGTTCTGGCGGGAAACCGGCGGCTTCTTGAGGAACAAGGCGTTATTATTACCGCCGCCGGCGCTGACGACAGTGATACTGCCGTTTATATTGCCAAAAACGGCGTTTATCTGGGACGCATCCTGATCGGTGATACGGACCGGGAAGGATCGGCGGAAGCAATTGCCCGGCTTAAAGCGCTGGGTATCCGCGAAACAGTCATGTTTACCGGCGACGCCCGCCGCCCCGCGGAGGCCGCCGCCCAACGGCTCGGCATCCGTGCAGTGAAGGCGGAACTGCTTCCCCGGGACAAACTCACGGCAATGGACGAATTGGTGCGCCGGGGAATCACCGTGTTTGTAGGCGATGGCATCAACGACGCGCCGGTTCTGGCCCGTTCGGATGTGGGCATCGCCATGGGCTCAGGCGCGGACGCCGCAGTGGAAGCGGCGGATGTGATCATCATGACGGATGATCCGCGCCGCGTTCCGGAAGCAATAGAACGCGCGCGCAGAACCCGGCGCATTGTTGTAGAGAACACGGTTTTCGCACTGGGCACGAAAGGAATCTTCATCGCCCTTACGGTCATGGGGATGTCAAACATGTGGTTTGCCCTCATTGCCGATGTGGGAGTGGCCCTTATCGCCATTGTCAATGCCGCGCGGGCGCTCCGGTAGCAGCCTTACCGGCGCACCCTAAACGCAGCGTATTTTACCCTTTTTAAGCGGTTTTAAGCGTATCAAACGGCTTTTTGGTGGCATTTAGTGTGGATGACATAGAATGTGTGGTATAGAATATGTGGTGTTGAAGTCTGACAATCCGGAGTTAGCGGATATGCTTTCAAGCCGGGGTATGTCGATGCGAAGGGAGATGTTATGGAACTGATATCTAAGGGTGATACCGGGTACGAGTTTTTCCGGGACGGAGACAAATACGTACTTAAGCACAGAGGTAAGGTAATAAAAGAGGGTGAAGGTGAGGATTTTGCCATGCATATTCAAAACATGTACGGTGGGGCTTTACATCCGGTGGAGAAGAACGTAGATATAGAAGACGATCGTCTCCCGGAGAGTTTACGGGCTGAATTAGCTGAACGTTACGAAACTAAGATCAAGGGATAGATGTTATGACCAGACTGGATTTTTACAAGGCGTTTATAGGTGAGCTGGTTATGAAAGCGTCGGTTCCTATTGGGACTATCAAGTACCGGCCAATTGAAGATTGCGCGCTTTTCCGGTAAATTCGGACACGGTCATTTTGAAGACGGCAACAGTGGAAAGTTCGTCCGGGGAAAAACAGTATTCCGTATCACGCCCGGTCTGGTGGCGCAGTATCCGGTTAAGGCCGTCCGCCTTTTCCGCGTCTGTTTCAAGCAGTGTGATGACGCCAAACGCGATAACGCTTTTATAGGCATATCCCCAGGCGCAGGGTTTTTCTCCCTCCAGAGCAAGCGCGGTATCCGCGTCAATTTCAACGCAGGCGGCGCTGTTTTTTCGTATCATGCCGATTTTCCTGCCCTCATGCGCGCCGTGGAAATAAAACGCAAGAACGCCGTCTTCATACCGGCAGCCGTAATTCAGGGGGACAACATAGGGCTGATTGTTTTCCGCGAGGCCGAGGCGGCAGATACGGGCGCGGCTGATAATGTCCAGCTTTTCTTCCAGATCGACAATTTCCCTGTCTTTGCGGCGCATGATCAATTTCCCTGCCCGCTGTTTTTCGCCTTGATCCGCTTGACCATGTCGCGGAAAATTGCATCGGCGTCGATTTTTTTGTCAACGCCGCGCTGCGGCGTAATGCCGGCGTTGTCGATGCTGCGAAACGGAATAACGCCCGGTTCCGCGGCGGCCCAGCTTGTTTCGTTGTTGAGGATATAATCCAGCACGATTGCCGCCGCGAGGCTGAAAAATACCAGGGACGCGTTGTTTTTCTGTTTTGCGCCGAGCAGTGCGTCAAGCCGCGTTGAAACCGGATTGGGCACTTCAAAGAGATACGTATCCCAGGGATTGGCGATGCCGTCGCATACGGCCCGCTTTTCCGCGCCGCCTTTTTTGATGCCGCGCTCAATACCCGCGGCCGCGGCGGTTAGATAGCGGCGGAGCGTGCGGACTTCGGGATATACCGGGGCAACATCACCTTTCTGGAACGGCTGCGGGAAAGAAGCCTCGAACCGGTAAAAGGGCAGAAAGTAAAGACGCTTGGTCCAGTGTATCTCGTCGTAGGTGCGGCGGGCATAATTTGATGTGCGCGATTCCGCGGAGTTTTCCAAAATGCGGCAGTATTCCGAAAGCCGGGGCAGATATTCCTTTTCAAAACTGTTTTCCATAAAATACTGCCAGTTGTTGATGACCGGCCCCAGCATTTCCGCCGCATCTTCCTGTTCGCCGTCGGGGGTGCGTACCATGCCGAAACGCACCTGGCGGAGCCCGATGCAGAGCCCTTCCAGAATATGCATCAGCACCGCAACCTGAATCAGGGAGTCCCTTGGGTTGAGAAGCACATAATCCCGCTTGAATTTGAACACTTCCTGAAAATAGGGATAAAGGTCCACCCCTTCATCAAGCCGGTCCCAGCCGGCCTCTGGAAAAAGGGATTCAAGGGTTTTAAGGCCCCGTTCCACGGCCTTGCGTTCATTTTCCCGGACCATGTTCCGGTCGTTTTCCTCGCCGGAAACCGTATCACTGTCTTCTTCTGTTTTTCCCTCCGGCTCTTCCTTTGCCGCGTCTGCGTCATCATGCAGCAAATGAGGCGCGGCGCCTGAAAGATCATTCATGGAGGGAAGAAGCTCTTCGCCGCCGGTTATGCCCAGAAAGGCAAAGAGGCGGTTCCGCCGTTCCTGGAAAAAAGATTCATAGGGCAGCCACTGATCCGAAAGCAGCTTGAGAAGAAGCGGATACAGTAAATACTGCACATCCTTCCTGATGATAACCAGTGCCGAAAGGGCGTTCCGTATCATGTCCTGGTATTTTCCCTTTGCCTCCGACGGATCTTCGATAAAAATAATTTTATACACCAGTTTGTACGCTTCTTTTATGTGCGCCTCGTTGTCAAGTTTTTCGAGAATTACCAGCGGTTTGTACACAACCTTGAGAATATCGATCAGATCGGAAGTGGTAATATCCCGGGGATGGGACTGCACGCGGTTCAGTTCACTGGTAAACCGTTCAATGTTCCAGAAGCGGATCGTGTCGATGATCCGGGCGGAAAAGGGACTGGTCCGCTTGAGTTTTTCGCTGCGCCGGAGATTATTCCGGGGGCAGAGATTCCGCGTATTGGCAACAAGCGCTTCAATATGTTTGTGGTATTCGGCAAGATGCCGCGTAATAAAGCGGGGCTTTACATAATCGGGCGGCTCCCCCGTAAAAGACAGAATGGATTTGAGCACCTGAAAACCGGATTTGATGTCAAACTCGCTCTGCCCCATGTATTGATCTATCTTGACCCGTTCCCGGTAACTTAACTGGACGGGCTGCGCGGGGTTGTCCGAAAGGTTCCCCAATGCGTTCTTCGCGCTTTCCCGGGGGCGCGGCGCGCCTTCGTCCGGGGGAGGCTCCACCCGTTTACGGGGAACGGAGCGGCCCCCGCCGCCCCGGCGGGATGCGGGACGCGCGGCAGGCGGCGGGTCCGGTGAACGCTCCACGCCCACTTCGCCGCCCAGCACCTGGACCAGGCGCTTTGCTTCATGCGGATCGATATTGCCAAGGCGGCCGCGTACCTTGCCCAGTTCACCGGGAGCGTAAACAGCCTTGCCGTCTTTTGCCATGCGTCCCTAAATCCTCAATCTCAGTGTTTCTCCCATGCCCCGCATATTACGCACGGGAATTTGCTCTCCTTTCGAATTTAACAGCATTCCGTTAAAATATCCAATGGGAGTATTGTACTCCGCGCGCGCCAGCGGAACGCTCGCGCTGCTGTGCACCGGTTTTTCCGGCGTAAATGTCAGATCAACCATCCCTTCAACATCCTCAATGATCCATTCACCCGGAGCGCCGCCGGGCATGGTGATCCGTACCGGCGGGAGCGGGGTCAGTTCGCCGTCAACCCAGAGGGCGTTTTCGTTGCTGTGGTTCGGTTCCCGGGCCTGGTTTTCGGCAACGCTGAACGCGATGCGGCGCGGCGCGTCTGTCCGTCTGGGAATTACCTCGAATCCCGCCGCGCCGCACCGGACGGAACGGGCATTATAGGGAAAAAGGCCCTTGAAATCGCCAAAAATGCCGGTGGTCCGGGCCGGATCGAAAAAGATGGATTTCCCGCCAAACGCCATTTCCCCGCGTACCGGGCTTGCCGCCTTGAAAGCGTAGAGGGAACGCCGGGGCGAAAAAAGAAGGCTCACCGCCATCGGGGTTACCGCCGCCCGGTTCATATCAAACGTAAGGTGCGCCGTAAAAGGCCGGCGTTTTTTGGATGCCTCGATATTGAGATCGAGGCGGACGGTATGGGCGTCGAGCCAGGCGTGGACTCGGAAAAAAAATCCCCAGGAACGGCTTTCCACCGCGCTGTTGGCGAGGCTTCGGGGAAGGTGCCAGCCCGAAAAGGGAAGGGCCTTGCGAAAACGGAGCAATTCTCCGGTTTCCCGGTCAAAGACGATTACTTCCGCGCCCCGGAATACTTTAAGATTGTACAGCAGGGCGTGCAGGAAGAACCGCTCATCCTCCGCAAAAAATGAGACCCACTCCTTGATCCTAAGTTCCTTAAGGCCGGGAGGCAGGGGCAGCGCAAACGGACGGTGTATTTCCCGCAAGTCCACATACCCGAACGCCTCCGTCCAGGTCCCGTGCAGGGGCTGCCCGTTTTCCACCGGCGTTTCCCGGCGTTCCTGAATTTCCCGTGTATACATGAGGTCCCGTAATCCCCTCCGGCATTATACCCAAACCGCCGCTCCAGTGCTACAGCGCTCGAACCCGGTCAAATCCGCCTCCATACGGCTTAGTGTGAGGGGATAAGTTCTAAGCCCAGAAGCGGCATGGAGGCCGCTTTTGGGCACCTTGCCGGATAACGGGACGGGGATTATACTGCATACACTGGCCCTGTAGCTCAATGGATAGAGCTCCAGCCTTCTAAGCTGGCCACGATGGTTCGATTCCGTCCAGGGTCAAATGCCGCCGGCGAATCCCAGCAAGGGTGATTGACACCACTGCGGGCTTAT
>JAITGJ010000176.1 GCA_031280705.1 Spirochaetaceae bacterium | reverse complement strand
CCAGGATCACCGGGGAAGCTGGAACTCCGCAGGGTAATCCCCTCCACTAATACCGTCATTTGACCAAACCATACCAATCATCCCGGAAAATGATGCGCATCTCGTTGTAAAGAGATGCGCATCTCGTTGGAAAGAGATGCGCATCTCGCTGGAAAGAGATGCGCATCTCGCTGGAAAGAGATGCGCATCTCGTTGTAAAGAGATGCGCATCTCGTTGGAAGATGATGCGCATCTCCTTGGAAGATGATGCGCATCTCGTTGAAAAATGATGCGGGTCATTTTAGAAAATGATGCGGGTCATTTTAGAGAACGCGCTGAAAGACGCAAACAACATCACCCGCGCAGTTTGCGTATTACGCGCGCCCGCTGCGCGGGCGCGGTGCGGTTTTGCGCACTGATACCGGGGTTTGTCGTACTGTTGCGACCGAAGGGCGCAAATCAGATCGTCCGTGCAGTTTGCGCATTACGCGCCCCTGGTGCGGTTTGCTCCGCAAACCGCGACACGCTCGCCTTTGGCGAGCGTGCAGACGGCCGTAATAAATGCGCAAACTGCCGCGCGTTCCGAAGGAACGCGCAGTGTACGCAAAACCGCACATGGGATGGTGAGTGCGCTACCTACGGAGCGCGCAGAATGCGCAAGCTGACATGCGTCCGCGAAGCGGACGCGCCAGATCGCCAGTGCAGTTTGCGCATTACACACCCCTGATGCGGTTTGCTACTGCAAACCGCAACGCTCCCGCCGGTGGCGGGAGCGGCAAACGGCTGTAAAAGAATGCGCAAACTGCCGCGCGCTCCGTAGGAGCGCGCCGAAAGGCGCAAACAACATCACCTGTGCAGTTTGCGCATTACACACCCCTGATGCTGGCTTGCTCCGCAAGCCGCAACGCATCCGCCATGAGCGGATGCGACAAACGGCCAAAATAAATACGCAAACTGCCACGCGCTCCGTAGGAGCGCGCCGCAGGAGCGCGAAGACGCCTTGTCGTTCCGGCCGAAACAGCCGATAATAAAGTTATGGATATACAATCAGCTTCGATGAATATGGCCCAGGCCAATGTACGGGAAGAAGCGGCAATCCGGGTGGGAGCAATGGGGCTGGACGCCATGAAAGCGCAGAGCGCGGCCCTGACCAAACTCATGGAAAGCGCCCCGGTTGTCAATGATCCCAACCGGGGCCGGAACGTCGATCTTATCGCCTAAAGCCCGAAAATCGGAATTTTTGCGGTCTACCGGCCGCAAAAATCCACTATTTGAACAGGCTCTCAGGCCTCGCGCAAAAACGCGATGTAGGCCCGCCAGGCGGTGTACAGGTCTATCTTGCTGAGTACCTCAAAGGGTGAGTGCATGGAAAGCACCGGTATGCCGCAGTCTATAACCTCCATGCCCAGATTGGCGGCGTACAAAGCAATGGTCCCGCCCCCGCCTTTGTCCACTTTGCCCAGTTCCCCGAACTGCCAGGGCACTTTGTTCCGGTTCATGATGCCCTGCACCCGGGCGCAGAATTCGGCGTTGGCGTCGCTTCCGCCGTACTTGCCCCCCGAACCGGTGTACTTGGTCAGCACCAGCCCCTTTCCCATGAACGAGGCGTTCTTCTTGTCAAACACGGCGGCCCAGGAAGGATCGTAGGCGGCGTTCACGTCCGCGGAGAGCATCGCCGAGCGGGAGAGGCAGCGCCTGATCCCGGCGCCGGTTTCTTCGCAGAGGGCGGCGATGAAATGCTCAAGTCCTTTTGACTGGGCGCCGGTGTTTCCCTGTGAACCGGTTTCTTCTTTATCGGATAAATAGCAGATCACTGTCTTTTCCGGCGCTTCTTTTTCCGCCGCCAGGCTCAGCAGCGCCCTGAGCGCGGGCCAGGCGCAGCAGCGGTCGTCGTGGCCATAGGCGCCGATCATGCTCCGGTCAAGGCCGAGGTCCCGGGCCTTGAAAGCGGGAACCAGTTCGATTTCAGCGGAAGCGAAGTCCTGTTCGGTGATGCCGTACTGTTCGTGTAACAGGGAGAGGAGCTTCAGCTTGACTTTTTCCTTTACCTCTTTGTCGTCATAGGGCCGGGAACCGGCCAGCACGTCCAGGTCCTCTCCTTCAACCGCTTCGGAAGCTTTCTTCTGCATCTGCTCCCGGGCAAGGTGGGGCAGCAGATCGGTAATCGTAAACACCGGATCATCCGCTTCCTCGCCGATGCGCAGTTCGGTTTTTGTTCCGTCCGCTTTGACAAACACGCCGTGCATTGCCAGAGGAATGGCGGTCCATTGGTATTTTTTAATGCCCCCGTAATAGTGGGTGTCAAGGAGGGCAATATCGCTCTCCTCGTACAACGGGTTCTGTTTCAGGTCCAGCCGGGGCGAATCGATGTGGGCGCCCAGTATATTGCAGCCTTCATCCGGCGGCCGCTTTCCCACCAGGGCGGCGATCAGCGCCTTTCCCCGGATGTTCTGAACGACTTTCATTCCCGGTTCGAGCTTCCGCGCTTCCCGGTTTTCAAGATCAATGAAGCCGTTTTGCTCAAGCAGTTCCAGCGCGGCGGCGGCGCATTCCCGCTCGGTCTTTCCGGCGTCCAGAAAGCGGCGGTATGAAGCGGCGAATTCTTCCATCTCCTGTTCGGTTTGCGCGTCCAGTCCTTCCCAGCAGTTCCGGGGAGTAAAGCAGAGTTTGTCCGCCAATTGTTGCCCCGCGCTTTTTGTTTCCTGTGCCATGGTTCCCCCTGTGTGTCCCGGCCTTTGCCTTGTTCGTATTTGCTTATTAAGATATAGTAAATGCCATGAAAATTCGAGACCGTTACGCGCCTTCCCCCACCGGATTGCAGCATGTCGGCGGGCTGCGGACCGCCCTTTTTAATTATCTGTTCGCCCGTTCCCGGGGAGGCGTCTTTATTCTGCGTCTTGAGGACACCGACCGCAGCCGCTTTGACGAGAGTTACGTGCAAAATCTGTACGATACTTTTGACTGGCTGGGCTTCCGCTGGGACGAGGGACCGGACTCGGGCGGTGAAGCCGCGCCGTATGTGCAGTCAGAACGTACCGCCCTGTATCGAAAATATGCCGATGAACTGGTCAAATCGGGCCGGGCTTATTACTGTTTTTGCTCCGCCGAGCGGCTTGAAAAAGTCCGCCTGGAGCGGGAGGCGGCCCATTCCAGTGGAACCGGGGCTTCCCGTGAGGCCGGTTACGACCGCCGTTGCCGGGAGATCCCGGCGGATGAAGCGGCCCGCCGCGCCGCCGCCGGGGAAGCCCATACGATCCGCCTCAAAATTCCGTTAGACGAAACCACCTGTTTCCACGATTATCTGTTAGGCGATATTGAGTGGAAGAACGGCGACGTGAATCCCGATCCGGTGCTGCTGAAATCCGACGGCTTTCCCACCTATCATCTGGCCAATGTGGTTGACGATCACCTGATGGAAATAAGCCATGTGCTCCGCGCCCAGGAGTGGCTGGCGTCCACTCCCCTCCATGTGATCATGTACCAAAGCTTCGGCTGGGCGCCTCCCGTGTTCTGCCACCTTCCCATGGTGATGGGTCAGGACGGTAAAAAGCTCAGCAAGCGCCACGGCGCGACCAGCATTGACGAATTCCGCCGCCAGGGTTATCTGCCCGAGGCGCTGCTCAATTACGTGGCCCTGCTGGGCGCTTCGTATGAGGAAGGCAGGGAGATTTACACGCTTCGGGAACTTGAGGAACGGTTCAGTCTGGACAAGCTCAACAAGGCGCCGGCGATTTTCGATTACAAAAAACTGGAATGGTACAACGGCCAATATATCAGGATGAAAAGCGATGAAGAGCTTGCCGCCCGCTGTCTGCCCTGGGCGGTCAGCGCGGGGCTTTTCGGCGGAATCGGCGCTGAACCCGGCGCGGCGCAGCGGTGTCTTTTTACCGCCGCAATGCCCCTTATCAGGGAGCGGCTGACTTTCCTGCACGAAGCGCCGGAAAAAATCAGCTACCTGTTCCGGGAGCCTGAGTTACCCGCGCCGGAGGAATTCTTTCCCAAAAAGGCGGACCAGGTGCGGACGGTTGAACTTTTGCGGCTGGGACGGGAACTGACGCGGCCGTTGTCGGAGGCGGCGGACGATGAAACGGCCGAAGCCTTCATCAAAGCGGCGGCGGAACAGCACGCCGTCAAGTTAGGTGATCTGATGATGCCCCTGCGGGTGGCCATTACCGGCTCCCGGGTCAGCCCTCCCCTGTTCGGTTCGCTGCGCCTTTTAGGCGCGGAACGCGGACTCGCGCGGGTGGACCGGGCGCTGGAATTGCTCGCCCGGCAGGAAAACGCCGGTTAACCGAACAAGGCGTCCGCCACTTTACGCGACGGAAGCCTTGTTCGCGGTGAACTCGTAAATACAGCCGGTTTTGACGCAGATATTAAACAGGTGTCTGGTCATGGTTTCCTGGCTGATTTTACGGGTCCCGTCACAGAAACGGGTTAATCGGATAAGATATCCATCTTCGATCTCTTTGATGATATCAATGTAGTCAATCTGGCCGGCGCGTGATTTCAGGCAATACCTTTTCATCCGATCCTCCAATGGGATACTCCCGGATTAATTATCGGCAGATTTACCGCGCCTCTTGAGGTTTTTATGGCGGTATCTTAAACTGACATTATGAAAGTTCGCGCTCAATTTCTCCTGGTTGTACTGCCCCTGATCGTTGTAAGCCTTGCGCTTTCGGAAACCGCCTCTTATTTTAACGCGGCCAATGGTGTTACCCGTTTGGCGCGGCAGCTTTTGGGTTTTAAGCTGGGTGAACTGGAAAAATACGCCGGAAATCAATGGGCGCTGCTGGTGGAAAATGGTTACGCCGGCAGGCCGGACATGGTGGACGCCGCGAAAAAGGCGGTGGAACTGTACGGGCGCAGCATTGTGCTGAGCGATACCGAGGTCATCCTGGCCCTGGATGAAAACGGCGCGCCGGCCATGGCAAGCTCCCCGTTTGAAATCAAGAGCGAAGAACGGGGGCAGCTCATGGAGCTGCTGCGGGCGGAAAGTTCCGGTCCGCAAAACGCCGTCATCGGCGGGGAAAAACGGATCTTCCAATCCTTCTACTTTACCCCTTTTCAGTGGTTCATTCTCATCAGCGAAAAAAGCGAAGTGTTTTACCGTGACGCGAACCGTATCGCCCTGCAGACTCTCATAACACTGGGGGTGTCCATTGCCGCCGCGGCGCTGCTGCTTGCGGTGGTTTCCGCCCACCTGACCAATCCCCTGGGCCGGGTGGTGAAGGCCATGAACAACATCATCAATTCGGCGGACCTTTCCTCCCGGGTGGAGGTTGAATATCAGGACGAAACCGGCAGGCTGGCCCATACGTTCAACCAGATGATCGGAGAGCTGGACAAGGCATACGGCCAGATCAAGCGTTACGCGTTTGAGGCGGTGCTGGCGGGGAAAAAGGAGGAACGGGTCCGGCAGATTTTCCAGAAGTACGTTCCCAAGGATGTGCTCGAACGGTTCTTCGCCTCGCCGGAAAAAATGCTGGTTGGGGACAACCGTTATCTGTCAATTCTCTTTTCCGACATACGGAGTTTCACCGCCATTTCCGAGGGAATGCCCCCGAACGAGCTGGTCGGTTCGTTGAACCGCTATTTTTCGGGCCAGGTGGACATCATCTACAACCGGCAAGGGGTGGTGGACAAATACATCGGTGACGCGATCATGGCCTTCTGGGGCGCGCCGGAACGGCATACGGACGACGCGCTCCAATCGGTGCTTTCCGGCCTGGACATGCTCGACGCCCTGGCGCTTTTCAACGAAAACCAGCGCAAGCTGGGAAAACCGGAGTTTCGCGTCGGCATCGGGATCAACTATGGTGAAGCGACGGTGGGCAATATCGGCAGCGACCGGAAAATGGAATACACCGTCATCGGCGACGCGGTGAATCTGGCCTCCCGCATGGAAGGGCTGACCAAGATCTACCAGGTGCAAATGCTGATCTCCGGGGACCTGTACCAGGAACTGCGGCGGCAGCCGCCGGGTTCCGCCGCCACCACCCGGCTCTTTTTCCGGCACCTTGACACGGTGGCGGTTCAGGGCAAGCGCACGGGGGTGCCGATCTACACGGTAAAACGCGCCCTCTCCCCGGCGGAAGCGGCGGCATGGCCCCTGCACAACGAGGGAATGGAGCTTTACTACCGCCGCTCGTTCAGGGAAGGGGCGGAAAAATTCAGGGAAGTATACCGGCTCCTGCCAAAGGACTTCAATGCGGAAACCATGTTCCGCCGCTGCGCCGAATACGCCGCCCATCCGCCGCCCGAAGGCTGGGACGGGGTGGAGGTGATGAAAACCAAATGAGAGTCCGGGGATCAGAGCGCGGACCGCTGGTCTCGGACCGCTGGTCTCGGACCGCTGGTCCGACAGGGTATTAAACCGGATGATCGAAATAAAAGGGGATAAACATGTCGTTGCCCAAGCGAAAACTGTCTTTTTTTAAGCTTTTAAGCATTGTTCTTTTATTGTGTATAGTTACTCTCTCGATAATGCTAATTAGTGTCTGTCCATAAAGTCGAGTAAATTGCAAAAAGCAGAAAAGAATGTACAGATTAGGAAAATGATATAGACTAGAACCATGAAAGTATTTGAAGATTTATGTTTGCGGTTTGACGATCCGTT
>JAITGJ010000257.1 GCA_031280705.1 Spirochaetaceae bacterium | reverse complement strand
GTTCCCCCGTTCCCGTGGACGGGCCTGTGGCCGCTGCGGCGCGGCGGCAAAGCGGCGCGGGCCGCACAAGCGCCGCGCGGTCCCGGTATGCGCGGGGGTTTTTATGCGAAAAATTCGTGTTTGACGGAGAAAAAACAGGCCGGTTTTGAGGCCCTAAATCATTATAGGGGAATGAATTACGCTTGCGCGCTCCACCCGGGGGGGGGGGGGGCACCGGTACGCGGCAAATCCCTGAACCGGGGGGCGGGGGGGCTTCCTTTCTATTGAAGGCATTGCGTGCTTCATAGGGTCAGTGTACCGGGTATTTTCACTTTTGGCAAGAAAAATGTGAAAAAAACGCACAAAAATCCGCCGCGCGGCCCCCGCCAGGGGACCGGACAAAAAAAGCCCGCCTGACCGGCTGGCCAGACGGGCTTCCGCTCATCACCGTGCGGGACGCCTAGACACCGACCACGGCGGTAACCTGCGGAACTTCCTTTTTCAGGTAACTTTCAATACCCATTTTTAACGTCATTTCCGCCATCGGACAACCGCCGCACGCGCCGGTAAGTTTGACCGATACCGTTCCATCATCTGACAGGGAGACAAATTCCACATCCCCGCCGTCAGCCTGGAGGGAGGGCCGTACATTGTTCAGGGCCGCCCTGACCTGTTCTTCAAACATTATTTCACTCCTTGCCGGAAGTCGCCGGTATTAGTGTCTGTCCATACAGCCGGTTACTTTATAGACAGACCGGCCAGGAATTCCCGCCCATCACGGTACGGTTACGAATATCCCGCCATTTGTCATGCTGATGATAAACCCGTTAGAAGTACCGGCAGCAACGCCGCCGTTCATTCCTGACAATTAAAATATACTCCATTTTTTGCGGAAGTACAAGGGGCCTCCGGCTACCCCGCGGGGTTGCGCCGGCAGGGGCGGAACGGTACAGTTATACCGTGGCGGCGAAACAAAATACCCGGGGACGCGCGCGGCGCTCCTCCCGGAAAAACGCGGGAAGGGTCCCGGCAAAATATCTGTTCTGGCTTGCGTTCTTTCTTCTTATGACCGGCCTCTTTCTGGTGAACTGGAAACATATTCAGCGCACGCTTGCCGCGGCGGGCCTGCTGGAAGCGCCCGGGCGGACGGAGGACGCGGCTCCCGCGCCGCCTGAAGGACCGGCCCGCACTCCGGACCCCGTGCCGGAGGTTCCCCGCGCGCCGGCTGCGTCTCCGGCCCCGCGCACGGTGGAACCGGAGCCGCAGCCCGCTCCCGTGGCGGCGCCGCCCGTGATCTCCCCGCCTCCGCCCGGTATCCCGGAGCCGGGGCCGGAACCGGTCCGGGAGTCAGGCGCGGCGCGCAGGGAAAGCGCGGGGCAGCCGCCCGCGCGCGCGGAAGACCCCCCCACGGCCCGGCGGTCGATTTACTTTATACGGGTGGAACGGGACGGCTCCATCACGCAGAGCCAGGTTACGCGGAACCTTCCGGTATCGGATTCGCCGCTGCTGGACGCCCTCAACGCCCTTATGTCGGGGCCCACCGGAGAGGAGCGCCGCGCGGGATTGCTCTCCATGATCCCTGAAGGAAGCCGCGTACTGGGCGCATGGGTACGGGACGCCACCGCTTTTATCAACTTTAGCGAGGAATTCCAGTTTAACCCCTACGGCGTAGAGGGGTGGGCGGCGCAGCTTCGGCAGATTGTGTGGACCGCCACGGAATTTTCCACGGTAAAAAACGTACAAGTACTGATTGAAGGACAGCGCCACGACTATCTGGGCGAGGGTATCCGTATCGGAAGTCCGGTACGCCGGGACAATTTTTAGGCGTCGTCGCCGTCCCGTCGTCGCCGGTTCGGCGTCGCCGGAACAGCATGCGTCTCAATCGGGGAGCGGGACGCCCCGGAAGAGCGGCGCGCCGGTACGGACCGGGGAAGATTCGTGCATCTCAAACGTCCTTCCGTCAAAAACAAGTTCCACATTAATGCCCCGTTCAGCGCCCAGCGGTTTAAGGATACGGTTGGCAATGTTCCGTTCAAGAACGCCGGAAGCATCGCCATTGACGTAGAGCGCAGCGTTGAGCCGTACGGGCTGTTCCTCCGGCGTTTTTCCCCGGCGGGCGTAAATGGTTTTAATGCTTTTCTGGGGATCCAGAAAGATGAAAAAACCGCCGTCCGTTTCATTTTCCGGCACGGAATCAGAGGCGGAAAAGTACCAGCCCGAAAGTTCCATTGGCGAGGGGGGCGGCATCAAAGACAGCACGGCGGAAACGGCGGTCCGGCGGGACCGGGTAAATGTTCCCCGGACGCGCCGGGGAAGGCCGGCAATGTCCCACCAGGCTGAAACACTGTCCGCGTACCAGGCGGGGAGCGTGATTTCCGCGGCCCCCTCCGCGGCGGCAAGTTTCCGCTCCATTTCGCGGTAACACAAAATCCGCACGCCAAGCAGTTCGATAATACGCCTGCATATTCTGATGCGGGCATCGGAAACCGCGTCAATATAGGCGCTGTTTTCAAGGACGATTCTTTTGCCGAACCGCGTAATGGTACGGATTTTTGGAACGTCAAGAAAACGGAGCGGCGTGATCATGGCAACATAATGCACGGGAAGATACCCGGCGTTAAACTGGAACGCCACAAAACGCGCCCATTTTTCAAGGCGGATACGGCGCTGTAATTCATCGAGAAATATCCGGTTGCCTTCGATTTTCCAAAGCAGTTCTTCGCGCGTTACGGGCATTTCCGCCCGCACCAAAAGTTCATCCGCGTAGTAACGCGGCACTTCCTCAAAGTTTTCCGCGTACCAGGTTCGCTTGAGATCAGGATACCTGTCGGATACTGTTCCATCGGTGAGGAACAGCACGGAATTACTGCCGCGCGAGGAACGGAGCAGGAGGTAGTGATTTCCCGCCATTATCGTGTAGTGGAAAAGCGCGCGGCTGTTTTTTGTATACCGCGAAAGGTCCCGCGCAAAATCTTCCGAAAGGCCGTCAAGTGCGTTATCGGGAACCACGAGCGTTACCCAAAACATTTTGGGTGCGCCGGTTCTGCCGGGAAGATAATCGCGCTTCAGGTAGGTCCACATTTCCACCGGATACAGTTTTACCGTACATTCCTCTCCGCCCCGGGAAATACGCAGATCGCAGTCCCCTTCCAGAATATTAAAATTCAAAATACGGTATTCCGTTTTTGTTTCCCGCTCGCCGCCGGTCCAGCGGAATCCCGCATATTCCTTGTCAAGCGAGGCTCCCCGTTCTCCGCGCCGGACGCCGTCTCCGGCGCGGACAAGGATCGCGCTTTCATCAAAAAAAAGCGGAACCCGGACAAATAACCAGGCGTCATCAAAAATTGCCTTTGTCCAGTAGCCGGTTTCCCCTGCTTCGTCACGCCCGGCAACGCGCATTTCCCGCGCGCCGTTTCCCTGCCCGTTTTGCAGTATCGTGATGTGCCGTGTAATGGCGGCCTTTCCGGCAAGCGGAATCGCGGGTGCGGGCCGCCAGTCTTCCGGCGGAAGGCCCCATGCGGTCAGATTTGAAAAGTAGCCGGTCCCCGGCGTCCCCGACCGGTACGGGACATAGGTATATTTGAAAAACATGGGGTCAGACCCGGTAACATCAAAATCCGCGAGGCGCGTATACATTTCTCCCGCGCTGTTTATGACAAAAATCGTGGACGCGCTTGCCGAGAGGGCGGCCGCACGGAACGCGCCCCGTTCCGGTCCGGCAAAATTCCGGGAAAAGTCGGCGGGCAGTCCCGTGTCGGCATAACAGATTTCCTGTCCGTCATCAAGAAGCATATAGGTTGTGGCGATTTCCATGGTGCCGTTGTGGTGCTGATTCGCGAACGGGTCTTCGTAGTAAAGCACATGGCTGTTGCGTTTTCCAAGCGCCCACGAACGGTTTTTCCGCGTCCGCTCGTCAAGATGGAGCTGTTCCTCCCCCGGCCAGCCCTGCCGGTCAAGCCAGACGCCGCTCCGGTGCGCAATGCTCCAGTCAAAGCAGTAGCGGTAAAATGCACCCGCAGGTGAAAGCGCCGCCAGTTCATCCGCGTCGGCGGACAGTTCCGCTACAGAGCCGGTTCCGGCAAAATTCCCCGCCCCGGCGCGGTGCGGGAGTCCGGTTCCGGCAAACAGCGTCCATGTTCTTGGATGCCGGTCCGGATCAATGCTTTTGTACCAAATCCGTCCTTCGTAAAGAATATAATAATGATACGAATTGAACGTTTGGGTTCTGGTTTTTATATATACCGCCCGGGGAAAAATACCGTTAATATCTTCCGTCCGGCTGAAATCTTTTATGTCCTCAGGCGGCGCTCTCCGGGAAAGAACGTTTTTTTCGGTTACTACGCAGGAAGTCGTGCAGAAAAAAAACAGAAAAAACGCCGCTTCCCGGCGGCCGCCGGTTTTTATGACCATACGCACCCTTTCCGGAAAACGCCTTCTTCGCGCTGATTGCTCCGGAGGCTGCTTTTAGTCTCAAATACCCGCGGCCCGCGTACAAGGGGACGCCCGCTCCCGGTCTGCGTTCTCTCCCAAAAAACAAAATATCCGGCATGAATTCCGCCTGGCTTTGCGGCGAGGCTGAGGGAACGGCCCCGGCGGACAAAACAGGGAGCGTTGTTTTTTAATAGCGTTGTCCGGAGACTGCGCGAGCCGTTCCGGCTGTTTACGGCGTTTTCCAGCCGGATAAGGGCTTTGCGCAGTGCCCAAACCGCGCAGCGGTTTGGGCTTGGGTTTTGCCGGAGGTAAAACCCCACTCATCGCCTTGGCGTTTTCCGGGCGGGCCGGGGCGCGGGATTGGGCGCAGCCGGCCTAGCCGGATGGAGGCCGGGCCCGCCTACTGGCGGCGTCCTTGGCAAAGCCAAGGCGCATAAACAGTCCGCGGCAGCTTTGCTGCCGAGTTATGTGCAGTTGGCCGCTTTTAGTATATCATTAAATTTTTATACGCCTTTGAAAGGTTTTCAAAATCATTGTCATCATGTAAGAGGTACAAATCATTTTCTATAGTTATTTCCGCTATGAGTAAATCCAATGTACTTCTTATAGTCATATCTTTTTTTCTGCAATTTATATATAACATTACCGCATTTTCAAATGATTGTTTTCCATACCTTAATTCATAAAACAGCAATGTGTTTAAATATTCTTGCAATAATTTATATTC
>JAITGJ010000250.1 GCA_031280705.1 Spirochaetaceae bacterium | reverse complement strand
CCGCCCCACCAACGCCCGCCGGGGGGGGGGGGCCACTTATCAGCGTGTCTTTACGCGGAACGCGCGCGGGCACGCCGCGTGTTTTAGTGGAAAAACCGGCTGATTTTATGCCAAAATTGCTCTTTACGGACACGTTTGACTCCCTTTCCCAAAAAATTGCCGCAACGCGGCTTCCGCGAACGCGGCTTCTACAGGCCGGTAACCGGTAACCGGTAACGGTTATGCCACTGTACCATGCCCGGATTTTTCTGTCAAGCGCTTTTTTTGAAAATTTTTTTGCCGCCATCACGTTGGCATTTCCGCCGGAGTAAGCGGCCCGGCACTCCCGGCGCCTGGCGCGGCCGGCATTGCCGTTACGGCAGGCCCCGCCGAACGCGCCGCCGTTTACGGTGTGCGTCCCTGGCTAACGGCGTGCGGTACCCGCACTCCCCGGGGCCGTTGACACAGGGGAACCGGCGGAGCACGATCTATGGGTGAAAATCCTCCTTGCGGTCATCAACGCGAAATGGGTTCATCCTTCGCTTGCGCTCCGGCTCCTTAAAGCAAACCTGGGCGAATACGAGGCCGGCGCCGAAATTATCGAGTTTACCCTCCGTCAAAGTTTTGAGGAAAAACGCGCCGCCGTCCTTGCCGCAGACCCGCGCGTTTTGGGCGTTTCCGTATCCATCTGGAACCACCTTCCCACGCTGGAACTGCTTAAAGGACTTGAAACGGCGTGGACCGCGCGCGGACAAAAACCCGCCGTTGTGCTGGGCGGGCCTGAAGTTTCCTGGCTCCCTTCCGGCTCAGAACTTTTTCGCTACGCCGATTTTGTGATCCAAGGAGAGGGAGAGATCGCTTTCCGCGAACTTTGCCGGACGCTCTTTGCCGGTGATGCATCTTTTCCGGCAGTACCGGGAACGGCGGGGCCGCGTTTTATTGACGGCGTGTCCGCGCCGCCGGAAACGCTCAAAACCGCGTACCATTACTACACGGCGCGGGATCTCGGCCAAAAATTGACGTATGTGGAAGCGAGCCGGGGCTGTCCCCATCGTTGTGCATTTTGCCTGGGCTCCGCTTCCCCGGTGTCCGGCGGCGCGGTGAGGGAATTTCCCCTTGAACCGTTTTTGCGCGAAATGGACGCTCTGATTGCGCGGGGCGCGCGGAATTTCAAATTTCTTGATCGCACGTTTAATTATCACCCGGAACGGGCCGGCGTGATTATGGAATTTTTTCTCAAGCGGACCATGTTGCTGCGCGCATCGGATCCCGGCGATATGCTCCGCGTACATTTTGAAATTACTCCCGCGCCGCTTCCGCGCGCAATACGGGAAATTCTCGCGCGCTTTCCGCCGGGAACGCTTCGCCTTGAAGTGGGCATACAGACATTCAACACAAAAACCGCCGTGCTAATCCGCCGTCCCCTCGACGTGAACAGTATTGCTGAAACGCTTGCATTTCTGTCCGGCAGCACAAACGCCATTATTCACGCGGACCTTATCGCGGCCCTGCCCGGCGAGGGGCTGGAAAGTTTTGGCGCGGGGTTTGATAAATTGTGGATCGCGCTGACCGCGGACAATCCGCCGGGAAAGGCGGAGATACAGGTGGGCATTTTGAAATTACTGCCCGGCGCGGCCGTTCTGCGGCGCTCAGATCAGTATGGCATGAAATATGCCGCGCTGCCGCCCTACGAGGCGCTGGAAACCGCCGCCCTCACGCGGGAAGAACTGAACCGGATAAAAAATTTTGCGCGGTTCTGGGAACTGATCGTGAACCGGGACACGTTTCCGGATCTCGCGCCGGTTCTTGTCCCCAAAGGGGAGGCGGTTTTTTCCCGCTTTATGGGAATCGCCGGCCGCCTTTTCGCCCGGTTCGGGCGGAACTGGGGCCTTGACCGGCGGGAATTGCGCGCCGCCCTCGCGGAGGAAGCATCCGGACCCCGCGCCTGAGCCGCGCCTACATTCAAAAACGCTACTCATGGCGGGGGACGGTCCGGCGATTTTTCCCCCGGGAGAGCGTGATCGAAAGGCAGGCCGGAATGGCCGTGACGATGAACATGGCCGCTCCCCACAAGGTTCGCTGGCCGAAAAACGCCCAAAAGGAAAACGGCGCGGCGATGGGGAGAAGGGCGAGGCCGAGGATGGCCGCGCCCTTATGCCGGAGCGCTCCCGCGAAAAAGGTCATTCCTTCAGCGACGGCGGTCCACAGGAGCGGCACGAACAGCAGGAGGAGGGGGTTGGCAGAATCGCCCCAGAGGAGCGCGCGGAACACGCCTTCCGGGAGGAGCGCGATAAAAGCGAATGCGCGAAAGGCCGCCGCGGACGGCGTAAAACACCGGGGACGGGAAAGGCGGAGCAGAAACGCGGCGGGGAAGGGGAGCGCCGCGGGAAGAACGATATCGATAAACGCGTAAAACCAGCGGGAAATGCCGAAACCCGCCGCCCGGACAAAGCTCCCCGCGATAAAGTGAATCACCGCGAAAACCGTACCCAGCGCAAACGCCCAGACGAGGGCCGCGCCGGGTTCCGTTTTTTCCTCGCGATCTTCCAGCGCGCGGCGGAAGGCGAGGAACAGGGGCGTCCAGAGCATACAGAAAAGGCTCATGGCGAAAGCGTGCCACAAAAACGGCGTTTTCTCAAGAGCGCGTTACCGGGAGGGGACGGGATGATGAACCGCGCGCCGTTCCCCGTTTTACGCATCTTTTCAAAAATTAATACGATTATTTCGCTATCATCCCTTGACATTTGGTACTGTTTCATGTCATATTTTACGTATTCAAGGGAGATGTAATGGTAGAAGAAGAGATACTTACGATTGAAGAGGTCGCGCGCTATCTCCGGGTTTCCGAGCGGACCGTATACGACTGGGCGCAGAAGGGGGAAATCCCCGCCGGGAAGATCGGGACGGTCTGGCGTTTCAAAAAGAACGAAATTGAGCGCTGGGTAAACGACCGCCTTGCCGCGCGCAGCCTTGAACCCCAGTTTAGCGCGATTCAGGCGGAGACGATAATCGCTCCCGACCGGGTAATGTTCCTTCAGTTTCCGTCCCGGCGGGACGCGCTGCTCGCGCTGGCGGATAATCTTGCCACCGCGCCCCAGGTAAAAAACCGGCAGGAACTCGCGCAGGAGATCCTCAAGCGGGAAGATTTGATGAGCACCGCTGTGGGGCGGGGCATCGCCATTCCCCACGTGCGCCTCGCGTCGGTAACGGACCTTGTGGTTTCCGTCGGCGTAAGCCGCGTCGACATTACGGGATTTCAGGCGCTGGACGATGAGCCGGTACGTATCCTGTTGATGATTGCCGCGGCCTATAACCAGCACGCTTACTATTTGCAGGCGCTTTCGTTTTTTAGCGCCCGGCTCAAAAACCGCGGACTCAGGGAAGAACTGCTCACCGCGGAAGATACCCGCGCGGTTTACGAACTTCTCACCAATACCCGCCGTGCCCCGGCCGTCACATAAAATGCGTATTCAGGCTTAGTGCTGCGCACGGACGGCGGCGCTGAACCTGCGTATGTTTGAATCCGGCGCTTAGCGTTGGATTCCAGCCTGCCAGAAAGGAGATAGTGCTATGAGTTTTCTGCCCCTCACTGATTACGAAACCGCTTCGCCGGAAGTTAAGCGGGAGTACGATGAT
>JAITGJ010000213.1 GCA_031280705.1 Spirochaetaceae bacterium | reverse complement strand
GCCGCAGCGCGGCGGACATTCAGGAAAAGAAAAACGATTATGTGGTATTTGAAATAGACGGCACGGTCCATGCCTCCGGCGCGCTGCACGACTGGGGAGACGGCCAGGGGGAAATTGCCGCGGTGGCTATAAGCCCTGAATATGCGAGCCTGGGAATCGGGCGGCAAATTGTAAGTTATCTGTTGAACCGCGCGCACCGGCAGGGGTACCGGCGGGTCTTTGTACTTACCGTGCAAACGCACGACTGGTTTGAATTTCTGGGATTCAGGGAAACGTCTGTGGAAACACTTCCCGCGCGGAAACAGAACGCCTACGACCGGAACCGGAGAAGCCGGGTTTTTGCCCTGGACATCCCCCCCGGCGGCTTTGCCGTTTAAGCGGCCCAACCCGTTACGCGGTGTGGGCGTGGGTTTTGACTAAGGCAAAACCCACGCGTTTTTTGGAAGGAACCGGTACGGCGGGTCTCGCGCCGTGCCCGGCAGCTATATTGACAGGGAATTGAAAATAATAGACCTGTTGTAAAAACATAATTAGAGTTGTTTAGAAACCTCAGTTTCTAAACAACTTCCGTCTAATGAATACGCCAAGGGCATAGCTGAAAATCAGCGTAACGGCGGAGACAATAATAAACTTGACAAATACCGGAAGGGGGATGGCGGATAACAGCAGCGGAAGCGTAAACGGAATAATATAATGAACAAGATACATGTTATAGGAATTGGCCGCGAGCCGTGCGGTATATCCCGAAGGCCGGTTCCAGTGCCGGTATCCAAAAGAAACAAAAAGCCCCCAAAAAGAAAGCGTCCACAGGGGATAGAACGCGCAAAAGGCTATTTTGGCAATTAACAGCGGCGCTCCCGGTGAGCTTATATTTTTTAACGCCAGCATATTTAATCCAAAAAGGCAGAAGCAGATAATTGCCCACACCCGCGTTTTCCAGAGGCCATTGTTTTCCGCAAACCATTTCCCGGAATACGCGCGGATACCAAGCCAAAACAGGCCGCCGTACAGTACGATTTTTCCGCATTGGAACTGAATAATATTTCCCAGTGAGAACCAGCCATTGTCCATGAATTCCGGATAAACCATAAACCGCATGATGCCGAATAATACAATCATTACCAGAGAACCGATAGACAGTATTTTAACTATAGTTCGCCTGGAATCCATTTTTGGCTCCTCCGGCCCGGTGTTTTGTCCCCTTATGAATCCGTTCAAAGTATGCAGCGGGCCAAATATAATACAAAAAAACAGCAGCAGGGATATAAACCACATATATCTTTGATAAAAATTATCGGTCATATAATAATATGCCGACATATCCAGCCAGCCGGTATAAAACCCGCCTATTTTCTTCATGCATAACAGCCAGTATTCCATAAAACCCGCCGGTGGAAGCGCTTGTTTTATGTGATTATACGCATAGTGTACATAATCGAGCAGGGGCAGCACGGTAACCGTAATGACAAGCCACGGCAGCCCCAGGCGTTTCAGTTTGCCTTTTATAAATCCCCACAGGCCCTTTTTCAATAAATCCGGCAGAACGAAATACCCGGCGATAAAGAACATGAGCGCCATAAAAAATACGTCGCAAATAAACATAAAAAAATCAATAACGCCGATTGGATGCTCCTCATGGAACGGCCAGAACGCCACGCCCGTTCCATAGCTCGCCCCGGAATGAAAAATGAGGACAAGAATGATAATCAAGGATCGGATATTATCCAGAAATACTATTCTGCCGGAATGGCCTGTAGTCTTCATGCTTCCTCCGCGCCTCAACCGGTTATCACCCAGGGCGCCGTGCCCAGGGCACGGCGGCGGTTATTTTTCAGTTAGATTGTCCACGCCGTCTTCCCAGGTTTCTTCCGGCGGCGGAGAAGCAAGATATTTTTCACAGCGATCAATGTACAGTCCGGCGGCCCCGTCCGCGCCGTTCTTCTGCCGCACCGTTTCAAAGCCGTTCCGCGCCGCCAGAAAATCACGCGCTTCATAGGCGCGCAGCGCCCGCTCCCAGGCGGACGCCATACCCAGAAGCGTTTCCGGCGCTCCTTCCCGAAGGTCAAGAAGCTCGTACAGGCGGAGCGGCGTGTTCACTCCCACCACGCGGACGCGGCTCAGGGGACGGATCACAAAGTCATCGCCAATCCGCTCACGGGTGTATTCGCTGATCAGAATGCCGTTGGTGTGGTACTGTTTGTTTACCCCTTCAAGCCGCGCGGCCAGGTTTACCGCGTTCCCCATAATCGTGTAGTCCATCTTGTTGGGCGTACCCATATTACCCACAACCATGTCGCCGGAATTGATGCCCAGGCGGGTGTACACCGGCGCGGGATCGTCAACCGTGGCCAAAATTCCTTTCCGTACCATCGCCTCCATGACGCCGCGCGTAACCAGGCCCTGGGCCAGTACTTCCCGGTTGATTTCCGCTTCGGCTTTTTTCATCATAACCGCCGAACGGCAGGCGAGCCGCGCGTGTTCTTCGGTATAAACCGGCGCGCCAAAAAAGGCGATAATCGCGTCGCCTTCGTATTTGTCAATGGTGCCCTGGTTTTCCAGAACGATATTGCTCATCCGGGTAAGGTAGAAATTGAGCAGTTCTACCAGTTTTGCCGGATCGCCCAGCGCTTCGGAAATGGTAGAAAAACTGCGTATGTCCGTGAATATCGCGGTCATGTCGCGCTTTTCCCCGCCCAGTTTGAGCTGGGACGGATCGGCAATGATCCGGTCGATCACCGCGGGCGAAAGGTACTGGCTAAACGCGGATTTGATAAAGCGCCGCTGGCTGCCTTCGGTCGCGTAACTGTAGAGGCTTGAGGCAAGGAGCGCGAGTATTACCGCCGCCATGGGCGCGACAACGGGTATCCAGTACCCCAGCGCAAAACCGCCCGCGCCAAGGGCGGCAAGGAGCGCGAGTATCAATGCGCCGCCGCCCACCGCGACAGGGATTTTGCCGGAAGAAAATACCAGCAGGTTCATCAGAATGACGGCGGACAGAATCAACAGGACCGGGACAAACGCGGGCAGTTCACAGATAAAATCCTGCTGTAGAATATTGTCCAGCATGGTGATGTGGACGCCCATCCCCGGATATACCGATGATATGGGCGTGCTGCAAATATCAAACAGTCCCGGCGCGTAATACCCAAAAAAGATGTATTTGCCGCGGAAGTCTTCGGGCGGATACAGGGGCGCTTCACCCCGCGCGTGCTGTTCCGCGCTGGAAAGAATTTCAGAGGCGTGATAGGGAATGTACGTATACTGATCGATGTCGCCCCGGAACCGGAGGAGGCTTGCGCCGTTTTTGTCCACGGGAATGCGGTACCCTTCCCACTGGATCACGCCGCTCTGTGCGTCATAGCTGATGTTCCGGTCCGCGCCGGACACCAGCAGCGCCGCCGCCGAAAGGCCCGGCACGGCACGGCCGTCAAAAAGCGTAAACAGTTTCATGCGGCGGATAATGCTGTCCGAGTCGGGCAGGCCCGTTACCGTGCCCAGGACTCCGGCGGAAGCGCGGAGGGGGGGAATGGGAAACTGCGCGCCGGGCCGGTTCCCCTCCGTGTCCCCGTACCCGTACGCCAGATCAAACCGTTCAAGGAGCGGCCCAAAACCCGCCGGATTAAAAAGCGGTTTGTCCAGGTCTTCGGGCCAGACGGCGCGGTTTCCCGATTGGGTGCTGAAAAATACCGTCTGTACCACGCGGCCGGAATTTCCTGCCGCGCGCGCGAAAGAAGCGTCGTCTTCCCGGCTGGAAAGTTCCCGGAGCGCTCCGGCCATGTCGCGGAACAGGGAACCGGCCTGGCGCACAGAGCCGCTGTCCGCCGCAAGCGTCTGCGCCTGTTCCAGGCGTTCCACCGCCCGGTCAATAATCTCATCCTGCCGGGCGTTCCGGTACACCGATGGTTCGGAAAAGATAACGTCAAAGGCAACCGCGCGGGCGCCGCCTATATCCATATAATCAACAAATTCCGCGTAGGCTTTCCGGGGCCAGGGCCAGGACCAGCCGCGTTCCGCGTTGGCCCAGTCAATGCTTGCCTGATCGAGCAACACCACCCGTATGTCGTCGGAGGGACGGCGCATCCCGGCAAGCAGCCGGACGCGAAAGTCGTAGGTTTTAAGTTCAAGGTATTCAAAAGCCCCCGCCGCGTTGAGGAGGACCGAGGCCGCGCCGATAAAGGCGGTCAGCGCCGCCGTGGCGATAGTCTTGTTGCCGCTTCGTTTTTTTTGCGCCATAGTACACGCTTCCTGTTACGGTGAGCGCCTCCCTAGCGGGTTGAGGTAAAGCGGCCCGTGCGGGCGGCGCGGGTATCCGTGGGCCGGGGCACGGACGCGAGCGTCCGGTTGGCGCTGGTTATCCGGTCCCGGGGCGCGGGGTGGGTTTTGCCAAAACCGCCGCTCCGCGGGCCCAGGTTTGCGTCCAGCGCGCGGAGCATTTCAAGAAGCCCCGCGGGATCGTACCCGGCCCCGGCAAGGAGGCGCAGCGCCAAAGCGTCGGCCTCAAATTCCTGCTCGCTTGAGTAGCCGTTATTGACCAGCGTGCTCACAATATCGGTAATGGACTCGTCAAAGATACCGGTCAGGTCCGCAAGGTTTGTGCGCTGAGCCGCCACGGTTGCCGCCGTGGAGCCGGTGGCGATAAGCGCCTGGGTTATCCGGCTGGTTTTGATCGCCTTGATGCTGTGTTTAAGCTGGATGTGGGCCGCTTCGTGGGCCAGCACCGCGGCAAGGGCGTCTTCGGACGCGGCGGTGTTGACCAGGCCCAGCGTTACAAAGACGTGTCCGCCGCTCGTGGCAAAGGCGTTTATCTCCTGACTGTCCAAAATCACCGCGTGATACCCGTTATAGATCTCCGGGTTGGGCGAATTGACCACGATTGCCTGGAGGATCCGGTTGATATACGCGGTCCGCGCGGGGCTTGCCGTGTATATCCGGTACCGGGAAAGGATATTTGCCCCCACCGCGCGGCCAATATAATATTCCTGTTCCGGCTCAATATCTTCCGCCGCGCGGCTCCACGCCCCGGCGGAGGCGGTAACGGAATCGGCAACCTGACGGTCCAGCACGCCCGCTTCACCGGCGGCCTGTGCGGCAAGGCTCGCGGCCTCCGCCACGGAAGCGCAGGAAAGCGCGGCGGCAAGACAGAACGCGGCAAGCAGCGCGAACAGCGCTTTTTTCGATAGTAATGATGTTTTCATTGTTTACTCCCCGCCCATGTTCAGGCGGCCTTCTGACAGAAACCGCCGCAAATCTTCAAGCGGCACCGTCTGGGCTTCCATCCGGTCAATATCGGCATAGTTTGCCTGGGAACCGGCCCCCTGCCGGTACGACTGCTCCACTTCCTCGGAAAAGCCCTTGCCGGCCAGGGCCATTTCACTGGCCGATGCCGAGGCGGCGTTTCCGGAAACGATGCGCCGCGCCGAGAGGCTGTTCGCGCGGACCCAGCCGGATTTGGAACGGTCCCGCTCCGGGCGGACCTGCATCCAGCCGGAGCGCTCGGCAAGCACCGCCACCGCATCCCCGTAATTGAGCGTAATGCCCTGCACGGTCCCCGCGAAAAGACCGGTCCCGGTTTTAAGGCTGAGGGTTTTGGTGGCCACATACATGGTCCGCGACTGCGCCGCGAGACTTGCGGCGGCCAAAAGCCAAACCATCACAAAAATAAGTGTTTTTTTCATACGCATACCTCTTGCGCCTCCGCGCCTTTCACAGTATACCCTGACCGGCGGGAAAATTACCACCCCTGCTCAAACCGCCGCGCGGTTTGGGCACGTGTCCATGCGATGCATTCCCGCGGGATTCCCGCCGGGCAGCCGCGGATGCTGGAGCCACAACTGCGGACGCGGGGCATTGACAGGCCGGAAAACCCATGGTTTAATAGTAGGTAATTACGCCGGATTTTTCGCTTTTTCGCCCTGTCTTGCGAAAATATGCCGATAATGAGGGCGGTCCGGTACAGGAGGCTTGCCGTGAAAAATATGTTTGAATTCCCAAAAAATGTCCCCCCCCCCCCCCCCACGGAAATTAAGGCGCAGACCGCGGGGGGGGGCGGGCGAGGCGGGGGGC
>JAITGJ010000212.1 GCA_031280705.1 Spirochaetaceae bacterium | reverse complement strand
CAACGCTTCTGTGTAAAAATTCTATCGCCGGTTTGTGTACGAATGTGTCTCCACCTCCGGAAATCCCTTCTTCTCAGCTCGTTTGGGACTGGGCTCTATGATTTTACCGGACAGCAGTGTTATGAAATAGTTGTGATTTAAATTCATTTTCACTGGGTGATAAATAAAAATCTGCATAGAACAATGTATGAAATAATACTTGTGAAACAGGCGCGTCATTATGGGATTTATGCCACTCATTATCAGGACAATTCTGAATACACTGATTCAATGTTGCTAAGGCCGCCATCATTTGATTTCTAATTGTGTATTTCATAATTATTCTCCTGAATTATTATGTTTTATTACGGGACTTGTGCGGATACGCACCCGGCCCATGCGCATCCTCATACCCAGCCTGCGTGCGGGTACACACCAGACCTCTCTGTGCCCCTCTCCGTCCCGGCGCGAAACCCGGAACGGTGTGCGGCCCCGGTGGAGACGTTACCCGGCGATATTGTATTTTTTGCGGAAACGCTCGATGCGTCCGGCGGTGTCCACCAGTTTCTGCTTGCCCGTAAAGAACGGATGGCAGGCGGAACAGATCTCCACCTTGAGGTCCTTTACCGTGGAGCGGGTTTCTATCACATTCCCGCAGGCGCAGGTGATTTTACTCATCTCGTATTTTGGGTGTATCTTGTCTTTCATACAAATCCTCTCCCCTTCCTCTCATAACGCTCGCCGGCTTGCCGCCGAAAATGCAGAACAACGTCCCGCGCATGGGCGCCACGCCGCGTTCCGGCGGTGGGCCCTGCCGCGAAATCAACCCGGTGCATACGGGAACGGATCGCGCACCGGAAATGCCTAGTCCATGCCCGCCGATCCCGTATTCATCGAACGCAGGAACGCTTCATTATTCTTGGATTTCTTCATCTTGTCAACCAGGAGTTCGATAATCTCGATATCGTCCATGGGGTTGATGACCTTGCGGAGGATCCAGATTTTCTGAAGCTCTCCTTCGGAAAGCAAAAGTTCTTCCTTCCGGGTGCCGGACTTTTTGATATTGATCGCCGGGAAAAGACGGCGATCGCTGATTCGCCGGTCCAGGTCGATTTCCATGTTGCCGGTGCCCTTGAATTCCTCAAAAATAACCTCGTCCATGCGGCTCCCCGTTTCGATCAGGGCCGTGGAGATGATCGTCAGGCTCCCCCCCTCTTCGATATTCCGCGCCGCGCCGAAAAACCGCTTGGGCTTGTGGAGGGCGTTGGAGTCAACGCCGCCCGAAAGTATCTTGCCCGACGTAGGCACGGTCTGGTTATAGGCACGGGCAAGGCGCGTGATCGAGTCGAGCAGAATCACCACGTCCTTTTTATGCTCCACCAGACGCTTGGCCTTTTCCAGCACCATTTCCGTTACCTGCACGTGGCGCGTGGCCTGTTCGTCAAAGGTGGAGGAGATAACCTCCGCCCGGACGGTGCGCTCCATATCGGTAACTTCCTCCGGGCGCTCATCTATCAGCAGCACGATGAGGTAGACCTCCGGGTGATTTTTCGTGATGGCGTTGGCGATTTTCTGCATCATGATCGTCTTGCCGGTGCGCGGCGGGGCGACAATGATCGCCCGCTGGCCCTTCCCGATGGGGCAGAACAGATTGATGATCCGCTCGCTCACGCCCTCGGTGGTGGTTTCAAGGTCAAGTTTCTGGTTCGGGTATAGCGGGGTAAGGTTGTCAAAGGGAATACGATTTTGGGCCACGGTGGGATCGTCGTAATTGACCGTCTCCACCCGCAGCATGGCGAAGAACCGTTCCCCCTCTTTGGGGCTTCTTATCTGGCCGTACACGGTGTCCCCGGTTTTAAGGGCAAAGAGCCGGATTTGGCTGGGGCTGATATAAATATCGTCCGGGCCGGGCAGGTAGGAATTCTGCGGGCTTCTGAGGAATCCGTACCCGTCGGGCAGGATTTCCAGCGAGCCGTAAGCATAAATGATACCGCCCCGCTCGGTGTGAGCCTTGAGCAGGGAAAAAATGATTTCCTGTTTTTTGAGGGCCACCATGTCTTCGTGGGAGATGTTGTAAACCGCGGCCAGTTCCCGGAGGTCCATCATATTGAGCCGGATAAGTTCGTTGATCGAAAGCCGGGGCTTCCCGTTATCCTGATCGGAACGGGGTTCGGGCTTGCCGTACAGGTCCGGCATGGAGGGCAGCTTGGGAAGGGCGGGCAGGGGGAGACCCGGCGCGGCGAACGCGGGTTCGGCATAGCCGCCTGAAACGCCGGGCGCGGACGAACCGTTGCCGCCCGGCTGCGGCGCGGCGCTTCCCTCGTGGGCGGGCCGCCTGCCCCGGAGGCGTCCGGGACTCCGGCTTTCCATTTGGGGTGATTCCCAGGAGGCCGGTTCGGGAGCGGGCCCGTCGGCACGCTGCGCGGCAAGCCGCCGCCCGCGTGTCCGTACCACTACCCTGCCGCTGTACCGTTCGGCCCCCTCGTCCTCGCCTTCCGCGCCCTGATACGGACGTGCCTCGGCGGGGGCGGTGAACAAATCCCCGCCGGCGCCCGCTTCTTCGGGAACGCCATAATTTTCCGGCGCTTCATTTTCCGCGCCGCCCTGACTCCGGCTTTTCTTTACAAATGCCATGAACAGACTCCATAATGCTTTATTTCGTTTATATGTGATGGTCCATGTACTGGTCCAAAAATGAACATGCGAACTGAAATAATATGTCTCGCTCCAAAAATTGATGCGTGGGGAACCCGGCGCGGGGCTGTCCTTTCCCGGCGTACCGGCCCGGAAACCGGCGCCCCGGCGTATATCCGGGCGCCATTTTGGGCGGCTTTTTCAGGCATACCGCGTTGAAAAAGTCCCGATCTTCAAAAATGTTGATCCTGCGTGATTGTTTCTTCCCCTGAATGTCCGCGCCGGAGGGAAAATCCACCCGCAGTCCCGGACGTTATTTAGTGTACATGGGGAAAAAATATCTGTCAAGTGCCCTGCCCAAAATCCGCATCCGTGCGGATTTTGGGCTTGGGTTTTGCGGCGGAGCCGCAAAACCCAGGACGTTGCTCGACCTCGTAAAATCCGCATCCATGCGGATTTTACGAGGCGGGGGGG
>JAITGJ010000088.1 GCA_031280705.1 Spirochaetaceae bacterium | reverse complement strand
ACACCCCCTTGGACGCCGAAGCCGAGCGCGCTAGCGGCGCCGATTCTCCGCCGTTTAGCCGCGTTTCTTTGAGGAAGAGGGAGCGGTGGCCTCTTTCCAGGGGCAGGGAATAAAACCGGAAAAATCCGGCAAGACGTGTAACGTCAAGACGTGCAACGTCAAGGCGCACGGCGGAAATGCCGTGCGGATTCGGCGCGGGTCCGGCGCCCGGGTTTTGCGCGCTTTCCGTTTTTGCCGGGAGCGCGGAAGGAGCGGAAAGCGTCCGGGCCGCGTCTGATTTTTTTTCCGCCGGGACAGCCGCGCCGCCGCCCTGTTTGGTTTGCGGCGCGGGACCGGACCGCTCTACGGGTAAGGCGCGGGAAGACCCCGGCGGAAAGGCGGCGTCAAGTTTCACGGGCGGTTCGCTTTGCCCCGGTTATCGCCGGCCGCACTGCCGGAGACGCCGGGGCTTATTTCGCCGCGCCGGAAACGGCTTCCGCTATGGCGGAGGCCGCCACGGCTGGCGCGGTCTTTGGGGCCTTGTTTTTTTTGCCCACCAGTTCCTTGATCTTGGCCGCTTTGCCGATCTTGCCGCGGATATAGTAGAGCTTTGCCCGCCTGACCTTTCCGGGCCGGGAAACTTCAACCTTGACGATACGGGGGGAGTGCAGGGGGAACACCCGCTCGACGCCCACGCCGTAGGAATTTTTTCGCACGGTGAAGCTCCGCCCGATACGGGCATTTTTGAAGGCGATAACAAGCCCTTCGTAAATCTGGACCCGCTCGTTTTTGCCTTCAACAATTTTGAAATGGACTTTTACCGTGTCGCCGACCTTGAACTGGTCAACTTCGGCCTTCATTTGGGAGGCTTCAATCGCCCGTATCTCGTTCATTTTTCCCTCTCAATTCCGCGATGATCCGCGCGGTTTCCGTGTCGTAGCGGTTATGTTCCTCACCCAGACGGATAAGGTCCGGCCTTACGGCCAGGGTTTTTTCAACCTGTTTGCGGCGCCGCCAGCGCCGTATATGTTCGTGGTGCCCCGAAAGAAGCACGCCGGGAACCTCCAGTGTATCATAAACTTCCGGGCGTGTATACTGGGGGTATTCCAAAAGATACCCGTCAAAACTTTCTTCTTCAAGGGACGCCGGGGAGATAACCGCGGCCAAAAGCCGGTAGGTGGCGTCTATCACGGCAAGGGCCGCCGCTTCGCCCGAAGAAAGCACATAGTCCCCCACGGAAATTTCATCGTCCACGTAGCGATCGATGATGCGCTGATCGATGCCTTCGTACCGCCCGCAGACCAGGATGATCTCTTCCTCCAGGGCGAGTTCCGCCGCCAGGTCCTGATTGAAGAGCCGTCCGGACGGGGTGAGGTACACCACGCGGGGACCGTCTTTCGGCACGCCGTCTTTCGGCACGCCGTCTTTCGGCGAGCCGTCTTTCGGCGAGCCGTCCTTTGGTGGCTTCCGTTTTTTCGCCCCCGCCGCTTCCAGGGCGCGGCCCAGCGGCTCGGGGAGCATCAGCATACCCGCGCCGCCGCCGTAGGGCGCGTCATCGCAGGAACGGTGGCGGTCCAGGGCAAAGTCGCGGATATTGACCAAATGATACGATACCAGTCCCGCCTTGACCGCGCGCGCCATAATAGAAGCGGAAAACCAGGCATCCAGAATATCAGGGAAAAGGGTAAGAACCGTATACTTCATTCGACTATCCACCGGGAGAGGAGCACGATGACGCCGTGTTCCAGGCTGATTTCGCCAAAAAATTCATGGCGAAAGGGGATAAGCCGCGCCGTCTCACGGGCGGGGCCGTCTTTCCCGCCGCCCACCGGCGAGCCGTCCGCCGGGGAGCCGCCCGCCGGGAGGACGGCTCCCCGTTCGGGACGCATCTCAAGGAGAAGCCCGCCGCCGCCCTCGATAATGTCCGTAACGCGGCCCAGAACCTCAAGCGCCGGATCGTCCGGCGCGGCGTTTCCCCCGTTCCGGAGGGCGGCCACCGCGAGGCCCCGCAGGTCTTCCACATAGTATTCGCCGGGGCCGAGCCGCGCGGCGTCCGCGCGGTCAACCACCAGTTCGTATCCCGCAAGGGTTTTCGCCTTTTCCGGGCTGTCGATCCCGTTGAATTTGAGGAGCACGCCCGTCCCCGATACGGCGGCTTCTTCCACCGTGTAGGAGCCGCCGGCGTCCCCGTCCGGCATATCCCCGGTACGGTCCCCGGCACGGACCCCGTTACGGTCCCCGGCACGGGGAGCATTCCCCCGGCGCGGGGGAGCGAGGATGACTGTTTTAAGGCGGAGAATATGCGCGTTTTCGCCGGACCACGGGCGGAATTTAAGATGCCCCTTGAGGCCGAACGGACCGCCCAATACGCCCAGGACAAACCGTTTTGTCATGCGCGGCGGAACCGGCGGCCCGGGACCGGGGCCTTAGTCCAGAATTTCAAGGACCGAGTGTTTTCCAAGGCGCGTGGCGGTGGCCTGGAGCACCGTGCGAATCGCCTTGGCGATGCGGCCATGTTTCCCGATCACTTTGCCCATGTCGCCGGGGGCGACCCGCAGTTCCAGAACGGTGAACCGCTCGCTTTCCACCACCCTGACCTCTACCTCCGCAGGCTCATCCACCAGAGATTTTGCGATATATTCAACCAGATCTTTTTCCATGATTACTCCCGCGTAGAAACGCCCCCGCTGTGCCCTCGTCCTCCATCTTCGGCGTCCCCGGCATCAAGCGTTGGCCGCGCGCATTCCGCCGGGCCTGATCGCCTCACGGGCCGGGTACTCAACCGTCCATGATCCGGTGTTCCGGCGCGGAGGAGGGGGAAACCGCTAAAACCCGAAGTTTTCGGGGGGTTCCTGTAAGGTAAACTGTTTTTTGTTGAGGATATGGCGTACCGTACCGCTGACCTCCGCCCCTTCTTTAACCCAGGCGCGGACACGGGCGGCGTCAAAACTGATCTGCTTTTCCTCAACCTCGATGGGATGGTAAAACCCGAGTTCCTCGATAGTTTTCCCGTCCCGGGCCGCCCGCTTGTCCATGACCACGATGCGGTAATAGGGCCGCTTTTTGGTCCCGAATTTTTTGAGCCTGATACTGGCGCTCACTGCTTCCTCCTCACACGGGTTTCCCCGTAGTTACCCCCGCCGGGGATAACGCCGTTTTATATACCCCGGCGCGGGGGTTCTTGTCAAGTGCCCTGCTCACCATCCGCATCCATGCGGATGGTGAGCCTGGTTTTTGCGGCAGAGCCGCAAAAACCCGGAACGATGTTCGAACCCGGAGAAATCCGCATCCGTGCGGATTTCTCCGGGCGGCGCGGGGCGGTGGAACAAAAATGAATAAATTTGCGAAAAAACCGCTTGACATAAAAAGCGCGCGGTGATATGCTCACTCTTGCGTATTTCAAAGGAAGCGGGGTGCCGTCCATACGGGCGAAGTCCCCCACTATCCCGTAACTGTAATCGGACGTCAGCATTGCTGACGGGGCCGCGTGAGCGGCCGGTTCCGGCAGAGACAACCACTGGTGTGTTTATCGTGATTTTCCCGGCTTTGCCGCGAAAATCCGGACCGGGAAGGTTTGCCGGATCTCCTCCGTAAGTCAGGAAACTTTGGTGCGCGGTTTCTTGTTTTCCGGGTCCCGTGGATTGGACCGTCCGGGAAAATGGCCCGTACCGCGCAGGCGGACAGGCCGCCTGCGCGGAGGATTTTTCGCCATGCGGAAAACCGCCCGCTACCGGTAACCGGCTCTTTTTTGGAAAGCGAAACACAGGAAACACGAGGCACGCGCTGATTTATGTATACGGGAATGCGCCCTGCACGGCGCAGTCAGCGCCGCCGGAATATTTACCGCCGTGGAACAACGGGTTCCACGGCGGTAAAACCCCCTGAGTCCAAACCTTGACCTGCACGTCTATCGAACGTTGTTCGATTCCGGTCTGAACCAGGGGGAGAGTAAAGTCTCTCACAAAACGCGGAAAAGCGCAATATGGAAGCGTTCGCTTCGGCTCAGAAAAAACGGCGCCTTGTGGGGGGGGCCCCCCCGGGGGGGGGGGGGGGGGGGGGGGGGGGGG
>JAITGJ010000069.1 GCA_031280705.1 Spirochaetaceae bacterium | reverse complement strand
ATTGTGCGGCAAAACCGCGCAAAATCCAGGCGGAGCAGCCTTTTGCGGCTTTGCCGCAAAAGGCCAGGCTCAAGCCGCGAAGCGGCTTGAGCAGTTGACCAAAGGGGCTGTACCGGGGTATTGTTGCCGGAAATGATCGATGTTCACAGCGAGGCCCTTGACGCCGAAGATTTCGACACGGTTATCACCGCTGATATTGATTTTTCCGGCTCGCTCAGTTTTGAGAAACCGCTCCTTATCCGGGGGAAAGTTACCGGAAGCGTTGATTCCTCGGGTCTGCTTGTCATTGACGAGGGCGCGGTGGTGGAGGCCGGTATCAGCGCGGCCCGTGTGGTCATCCGCGGTACGGTGCGCGGCGACATCAGCGCGATGGAGCGGGTGGAAATAAGCGCCACGGGAAAACTGTACGGCGATATAACGGCTCCGGCGGGCGGTTTTTTTATGGAATCGGGCTGTGTATTTAACGGCCGCTGTATCATGCGGGAAAAGGATGAACGGACGGATGCGGAATAGCCGCGCCGGTACCGCGCGGTTCCGCGCGTGACTGTGGGTTTATGATGAAAAAGGTTCCGTTTTTTTTCCTTGGTATTTTTTTTTCCGTGTTTCTTTCCGCGCAGACGCGGCCCGACGCCGTGGCGGAATTCCAGCGGGGAAACTATGAGCGGGCGGTGAGTATCTGTCTCGCGGAAATCAGGGCGAACCGGAACAATCTTGAAGCCCATGTGGTGATCAGTTGGGCGCTCGTGCGTCTCAGCCGTTATGGCGAGGCGAAACGCTACGCCCTTACCGGGCGGGACCTCAACCGGTATGACGCGCGGATCATCGAAATATTGGGAGAAATCGCCTGGTTTGAGGGTCAGAACGCGGAGGCCCTCGCCTATTTTCAGGAATATGTGAATCTTGCCCCTGAAGGCGCCCGTATTGAGACGGTGTATTATTTGACCGGCGAAGTGTACATTCGCCTGGGGCGGTTTCGCCATGCCGATATTGCCCTGTCCACGGCGATCCACTATGTGCCGGATAACGCCGCCTGGTGGGCGCGTCTGGCCTGGGCGCGGGAAAACGCGGGGGATTTTCTGGAGGCCGTTACCGCTTATGAACGGGCATTGGCCCTCAATTCCCAACTGACCGATGCCCGGCGGGGTCTTGAGCGGGCGCGGCAGGCGCTGGGATCGCGCTGATCGTGCCGGGGTTTTCCGTCCACACGCTGGGCTGCAAGTTAAATCACCTTGAAAGCGAATCAATCACCCGCGCCTTTCTGGATGCGGGCTTTACCTTTGTCCCCCGGGGCGGGCAGGCGGATGTGATTCTTGTCAATACCTGTACCGTAACTTCACGCGCCGAACAAAAGGCCCGCGCCGTTATCCGCCACGCGCTGCGGACCCATCCCGGCGCGGCGGTTATCGTTACCGGCTGTTACGCCCAGCTTGACACGGAAGCCATCGCCGCGCTGGAAGGGGAGGTGGGCGGGCGGCTCTTTGTGGTAAAGGGAGCAATCAAGGCCGCCCTTCTGGAAGCGCCCCGGCGTTTTTTGCGGGCCCGCGCGGCGGGCGGCGCATTGCCGGACGGCGGCACGGACCTATTGGCGGCTCTGGAGGGCGCAAAGCCTGACCCTTTCGCGTTTGCCCCCCGCGCCCCCGGGGCGGTCCCCGCCGCCGAATCACCGGATACCGCCCCGCCTTGCGATCCCCGCGATGCCGGCGCGCGCGCGGCGGGGGGGCCGGATGACGCGGCTCGCATAGAACCCCCTCAGGTGCGCGGAGAGAGCGCCCGAAGGGCGGCGGGATGGTCAGACGACGCGCCTCGCATAGAAAACACCCGAAGGGTGAGGGTGAGAGCGGGGGTGAAGATTCAGGATGGGTGTGATCAGGCGTGTTCGTTTTGCCGGGTGCGTCTTGCGCGGGGGCCGGGCGTGAGCCTTCCCGCGGAGGCGGCGCTCCGGCAGATCCAGGCGCTTGAGGAAAGCGGCGTGGCGGAGGCGGTACTGGTGGGGGTAAATATCGGCCTTTACCGGGACGGCGCCATGGATTTGGGCGGACTGCTTCGTTTTCTGCTGGATAATACCGGACGCATCGCCCTGCGCCTTTCATCGCTTGAGCCGCCCGCCGCCGGGAGCGGTTCGGGGGCGGCGTGTTTCCGGGATGATTTTTTCAGGGCGCTTTCCCATCCCCGCGTGCGGCCGCATTTTCATCTTTCCCTGCAGAGCCTTTCCGCGCCGGTGCTGGACCGCATGGGGCGGCGCTACGGTCCGGATGCCGCAGGGCGTCTTGTTGCGCGTTTACGGGAAGTTAAGGACGATCCGTTTCTTGCCGCCGACCTTATTACGGGATTTCCGGGGGAGACGGCCGGGGATTTTGAGATGACGTTTACGCGGGCGGAGGACGCGGGCTTTGCCTGGATCCACGCGTTTCCCTTTTCACGGCGGCGGGGGACGGCGGCCTACACGATGAAGCCGTCCGTTCCCGAGTCCGCCGCGGTGGCCCGCGTGGACGCCCTCATCGCGCTTGCCCGCCGGGGCCGGGCGGCGTATATTACCCGCTGGCTTGGGCGGACGGTGGAAGCGGTTACGGAGCGGAGCGGGGCCGGGGGAGATATGGCGGCGGTTACGGAAAATTACCTCCGGGTGCTCCTTCCGGCTTTTCCCGGCGGCTTCACGCCGGGCCGTTCCGTGCGGTGCCGGCTCCTGCCCCTGCCCAGCGGAGCCGCCGGGGGGCGCTACGACGCCCTGGCCGGGATAGACGGGCCGTGAGGCGGGCGCGGGCGAACATACCCGCCGCCGGCGTGATTCAGGCTCATTTTGGGGCAAAAACCCGCCGAAAAACAAAAAAAGATTGAACCGCGGCGAATTTTTTATTAGACTAAGGGTAACCTAAAAGAGCGGAGGAATTTTTATGCTCAAAAGAATGGTTTTTGTGGTTATGCTTGGCGTTGCCCTCACAACCACGGCGGTTTTTGCCCAGCATCCCCGTGGGAAAACGGGTATTGGTATTGTGGGCCAGTACGGCGGCAATTGGGATGGCGGCGGACACGGGTTTAACCACCTGGCGCTTTCCCTTAAATTGTCCAGTATTCCGATTTATTGGGGAGTCAATCTTAACATTTTCAATGATGATTGGCTTGGTTTCGGTATAACCGGCGACAAGTACTTCATTGATCAGGCCCTGGTTCCCGATATTGGCCTTGGCTGGTATCTGGGCGTGGGCGGCTACGGGTCGTTTACGCTGTACACCGGTAATGCATATAACGCCATGTGGCTGGGCGCCGGCATCCGGGTGCCCATCGGGCTTTCATTTGTCATTCCCAGCACTCCCGTTGAGATTTTCCTCGACATCGCGCCCAGTATTGGGCTTGGAGTCGGATTCGGTGATTACTACGGCAGCGGGGCCGGGCAGCATAAACCCATCTGGCTGGACGGCGGCTGGGGCGGCGACCTCGGTATCCGCTTCTGGTTTTAGCCGCGTTTGACGGAAAGGCCGGGGTTATGCCCGGCCCGTATCGCGTTACCCCCGGACATTTCCGGGGGTATTTTTTTGCACCCCGGTCCGCGGGGAAACGGCCTGCCGGTCTTTCAAAAAACGCGCAAAGGAAGTATACTCGATTTGTCCGGCAAACCCGGTGACGCGGTTACCGGACAAGTCTATTCTCCCCAAGGACGCGCGATGGATAACAATGTAATACTCAAGGCGGAGGACCTTGACGGTTTTTTGACGGAGCGGGACCGGGAGCATATCGCCGCGATGGACCGGCTTTACCGGGAAGTGATGACATCGTTCAGCCTTCTTGCCGCGGAAGAATCTTCCGGCAAACAGGGCGGCGCGGAGCGGCAGCGGGAAGAAGAGAACCTGATCCGGCTCTACAACGAGATGGGCCGGGAGATGCAGCATATTTGCGCGTCGGAACCGGGAATACAGGTATATTCCTTTGTGATGCCCCATGAAAACCAGAGTGAAGCGTCGCGGCTTATCGCCAAGCTGCGGGATGTACGCACCGGGCATGAGGAATTTGTGTATTACATACAGCGGGCGTTTGAACTTCTTTTCAAGCTTGCCTACGGCGGCGCGGAAGGCGCGGACAAAAATTATTTTATTATCAAGACGCCCGTTATGTCCCCGGTGCAGAATTACGCGGTGCATAAAATTACCAATATTGACGGCGCCATTGAAAATACGGTGATGTGCGTCATGCTGCGCGGGGCGCTGCTTCCGTCGATGATTATGAGCAAGGAAATACAAGAATACTCCTCCCACGGCTATGTAACGCCGTTTGCGCTGTTCCGCATCCGGCGGGACGATACCAAATACGAACACGACATGGAATACATACTTGATTTGGGCCGTTCCTATTTTAATCCCGGGGACCTTGACGGAAAGGATTTGGTGTTTGCGGACCCCATGAACGCGACCGGGGGAAGCATCGTTACGGTGGTAAAATACCTGCTCGCACAGGGGGTAAAACCGAAATCGGTGCGTTTTTTCAATGTTATTTCCGCGCTCAAGGGGGCGCTCCGGGCGGTGCGCGCGCTTGAAAACTGCCGGGTATATACGCTCTGGATGGACCCCGCGCTGAATCACGCGGCGTATATTTTACCGGGCCTGGGCGACGCGGGGGACCGGCTGAACGGGGAAGACGCGCGGCATCCGCGGAACATTATCCGGCTTATCGCCGATTACGGCGCGAATATCGCCGGTCTCTACCGGGAACAGCTCCGGGAAATTGAGGCGACGGTGCTGGGGCGGCATCAATGACCGTGCACGGCG
>JAITGJ010000233.1 GCA_031280705.1 Spirochaetaceae bacterium | reverse complement strand
CGCTGCCTGCCCCCAACGCCGCGGGCGCTGGGGGCAGAGCGGCTGTTGTTACTCAAACCACAATGCCGGCAGTTGGCCGCCGGTGGTGGTGCCGGTTTTCCACCAGTCGTTTGTTGCTGTGTCGACCGGTGTCGTGCTGGCGCCTGAGCCGCTGCCGGTTCCCCAGGCGGCATGGGTTCCATCTGGGGTAAAGACGCCGGAGAATGACACGGCATTGGTAACCGTATCGGAAACAGCATTACCAATAGCGGCTGATGCCCCTCTATCGCTGTGCCAATAGCTATTGACGATGGTTCCTCCTTCCCGCATCCCCACCACGCCGCCGGCATTAATGGTGTCCACCGAAACCGTGCCGGTGTTGTAGCAGGCGGTGGTAACCGCGCCATTTTTCTGTAAACTCACCACGCCGCCGGCATAATTGGTACCCGCCGTAACCGCGCCGGTGTTGTAACAGGCGGTGATCTGTCCATAACTCTCCCCCGCCACGCCGCCGGCATTATGGTATTCTGTCGAAATTGTACCGGTGTTATAGCAGGCGGTGATTACGCTATTTCTAGTATACAATTGCCCCACAATGCCGCCGCCATTGGTGCCGCTCTTAACCGTCCCGCTATTGAAGCAGTTGACGGTTCTGCTGTTAGCATTCATATATCCCACCACACCGGCGGTTTCAGCGCGTCCAACAACCTGGCCGCTGTTGGAGCAGCCGGTGATAAGATTAGAGCTTGCCCCCGCTATGCCGCCGGCATGGTTTCGCGTCCCGCTGACCCGGCCGGCATTGGAGCAATTGCTGACGGTTCCGTAATCATTGTTAAGTCCCACCACGCCGCCGGCATTGGAGTTGCCGCCCGATCCAACTTGTGCCACACTGCCCGTATTGGAACAGCGGGTAATGGTTCCACTGTTCCATCCGGCCACGCCGCCGGTATCGCCGTTGATAGTGCTGGTGGAAACGGTTCCCGTAACCGCGGCCGCATTGGAGCAGCCGGTGATGCTGCCCGCCAGGTTTAACCCCGCCACGCCGCCGACATGGTTTTTTCCCGTAACCACGCCCGAGAGGATATGAACATTACTGATCGCGTTGCCCGTGCCCGCATACCCGAAAAGCCCTTGATCGGAGGCGGCAGGCTTGTCTATATAGATGTTCCTGATGTACTTGCCCGCGCCGTCAAAGGTTCCGGTGAACCTGCCGGCTTGAGTGCCTATCGCCGTCCATTCCTTATACTCGTCCTCCGGGCCGCCCGCGCCGATGACGCCGTTGCCGTCCAGGTCGCCCAACAGGTCAAGGTCCGCCTCCTGCTTGTAGCGCCCGTTCAGCCCGCCGGCTACGGTCCGTATCAACTGGAACTCGGCGTAACTCCCGATGGGGACAAAGCCATCGACCGGGCCGCGTAACTTCAACGTATAGGTATGAGGAAGACCGGCGGGACAAAACGCCAGGCTGAGCGGCGCGTCCTCCAGCGACGCTAACGTCCGCCCGATAAGCGCCGGTGTTGACTCGGCCCCAATCTGTATCTCCTGAATTATCCACGACGCGTCCGGCGGGACACCCTGGTTAAACGCCATCCCGCCGTCCACGGTTTTGCCGGTTATTTTTTCACCGCTGGTAAACCTGATGGTAACATCTTCGCCCGCGTCCGCACCCTGTACGTTCAAAAGGCCGGCCACATCCACCTCCACGGCGCCCTTCTCCTCCGGAGACGGATTGGGCGCGAGCGGCTCCTCTGGAAGCGGGCCGTTGCCCGCGCCGGGATCCTCCGGAGACGGGGCAAGCGGGCCGCCATCCATACTAAACGGCGCGCCATCCATACCTAACGGCGCGCCGCGCGCGAGGGGCTTCCCGGAAGGCGGTGCAAGCGGTATGCCGTGTGCGGGGGGAGCGGCTTTCACCGGCTCTTCAAAGAGCGGATAGGTGATTGAAGATACCCAGCTTTCGCAGGATACAAAAGCAATCAGCAAAAAAGCCGAAGCCGCGGCCATTTTGTATGATTCAGGGCCGTATTCCCCAAAGTTGAAGTGTGGGAAACGCCGTATTTTTTTCTTGATTACTGTTTTTTCTATCATCATCTCCTCCTGCAATCCGGCCCGGCGAACAGAACTTCCCCGGCAAGAGCGTGATATCCCGCCCCAGGGCGGGCCGCCAGTAAGCGGTTCCAATAAACAAGCAGCGGAGCGGCGGTATGGCCGCCGTTCCACTTATCCACACCGGAGGCAGAGCCGCCCGGCGCTATAGAGATACCCGCGTCCAAATGGCGGCGGGTTCACTATGCGGCACGAGCGCGGCGGAAACCGCCGTGCGGGGAATTTTGAATGATTTTATAAACTGGCGGGGGCGTACCAGGCGGGGAGCCGCGCGGGTCCGCGCGGCCCTCCGGGAAGGGAGATATGTGCGGCGAAACGCGCGTTCACGCACGCAAATATCATGGTTGGGGGGGGGGGGGATAGGGGGCCGGGTGGTGGATTAAAATGCATGTCAACGATCCTCCCAAAAAACCGGCCGGGTGTGCTGCCCAAACGCCTCGGGCATTTAGGCCATCAGGCTTGACCAGAGAAGGTCCGGCCGTGATGAATACGCTATTATAACCCGCCGCCGGAGCGCTGTCAATACCTTTGTGGCACTTTTTTGTGAATTTTTTGAGACCGGGTTTAGCCCCCTTCGCGCGGCCCCCTCAGGGACCGGGGCGGCTGCCGCGCCGGACTCCCGCCGGGCGGCTAGTCATCGGAGAGCAAATAGTTGCCGTTGCTATCGGCGTCTATGACGATATCCGGCCATATCCAGCAATGGGACTCGGCGTCCGTTATTTTTATCGTATAGCCTTCCCCCGCCGGTACATCAAAGACAAAGTACCCTTCCGGACTAGTCGTATCCGGACCGGCCACAATAATGCCCGCGCTGTTTTTTACCGCCACCGTCATGCCGGCTTGCATGATCAATATCCACTCCTCTTCATTCCACTCCCATTTTAAGACGTATCCATGCAACTTATACAGAACGGCCTCCGGAAGCGGTTCACCGGACTCCTCTGGAGGCGGTGTGCTGCGCATGCCGGCGGCTTCCTCAGTCTGTTCAAAAAGCGGATACGTTATTGAAGATATCCAGTTTTCACAGGACACAAATACGGTCAGCGAAAGAACCGCCGCCGTGATTATTAATAATGATTTTATTAAGCGGGAAGGGGAGTATGCGCTGCCAAAAGCGCGGCCTCGCACATAAATTACACAACTGGGGGGGGGGGGGACATGGGACCGGGTTTTTTATTAAAAAGCATATCGGTAACCCTCCAAAAAATTGGTCCGTCTGGACCGGATACGCCACCGGCGTTTGACCGTGGAAGGTCTGGCCGTGGTGATGCACGCAAAACCAAACGGCTCCGTTTCCGGGGCCGCCTGTTTTTATACGAAATATGTTATCACGCTTCATACGAAGTTGTCAACTGCTCAAGGGCGCTCATGTGGTGCGCCGGAAGAAGGCTGGGTGTACCGGAATACTGCCAACCGGAATATTTACCGGTACGACGGCCAGGGCTGGGTGATGATCGGGGACGGCTCGCTGAATCCCTCCAGCGCCGGCGTAGGGGTGGACGACAACACCAGTAGTTCCTTTGCCGGCGTTACAGCTTTTGGTCAGGGCGGCTGGCCCACCGCTGCCACTGATACCACTCCCAGTAACGGCCTTTCTGGCACTTATGCCGGCGCATGGGAAACCGGCGCCGGCAAGTACTGGAAAAGCCTGGGTAACTGGAACGGCGGCAATTACGGGCGGGATTCGGATTTCCCCCGCCTGTGGTGGGAACCGTAACCGGCGGCAGGGAACGGCACGGAAAAGGGCGCGGCGTCACGGGCCGCGCCCTTTTCCATGCCCGCCCGCTCCCCTCCGGCGGATCTGTCAAAGGGCCGTGGACGTTTTTTCCTAAAAATGATAGACTGCGGCCATGTCTGATACTGCCGGGCCGCTTCCGGGACGTGTTATTCCCGTTTCAATCGAAGATGAAGTAAAGAACGATTATCTTACTTACGCGATGTCGGTGATTGTCGCGCGGGCCCTGCCTGACGCGCGGGACGGACTCAAGCCCGTGCACCGGCGGCTCCTCTATTCGATGAATGAGCTGGGACTCCGTCCCGGCGGCGCGACCATGAAAAGCGCCCTTATCGTCGGCGATACGATGGGTAAAATTCACCCCCACGGAGACGCGGCGCTCTACGACGCGCTGGTCCGCATGGCCCAGGATTTTTCCCTGCGTTACCCCCTCGTGCAGGGGCAGGGCAACTTCGGCTCCCTGGACGGGGACCCCCCCGCGGCCATGCGCTACACGGAGGCGAAACTTTCCCGTCCCGGAGACGAGATGCTCCAGGACCTGGGCAAGGAAACCGTTGATTTTGCGCCGAACTTTTCCGAGGACGAAAAGGAGCCGGTGGTTCTTCCCGCGGCCATTCCCAATCTTCTGGTCAACGGCTCAAGCGGCATTGCCGTGGGCATGGCCACCAACATGGCCCCCCACAACCTCACCGAAATTTGCGCGGCGATTTGTGCGCATATCGAAAACCCGGATATCACCATTGATGAACTGATGAAGCATGTCGAGGGGCCGGATTTTCCCACCGGGGGAATTATTTTCGGGCGGCGCGGCATCCGGGACGCCTTCAAAACGGGCCGGGGAAAGATCCTGATCCGGGGCCGCTTCGCCGTGGAAACCACCAAATCCGGCAAAGAAATTATCGTTTTTAACGAGATACCCTACGGCGTAAACAAGCTGGCCCTTCTTGAGCGGATCGGCGTGCTCATGCGGGACAAGGTGATTGACGGCATCGCCGCGTACAACGACGAGTCCGACCGCGACGGCGTCCGGGTAGTCATCGAACTAAAAAAGGGCGCGATACTGCGGGTGGTTTTAAATCAGCTTTTTACCAACACCCAGCTCCAGTCAAGTTTTAGCGTGATCAACCTCGCGCTGGTAAACGGCAGACCGGCGTGCCTTAACCTCAAGGAATTGATTCACTGTTTTGTGGAGCACCGCGTCGAGGTGGTTACCCGCCGGACGCGCCACGATTTACGGAAAGCCGAAGAACGCGCGCACATTCTCCAGGGCCTTGTGATCGCCCTTGCAAATATTGATGAAGTGGTCGCGGTGATCAAGGCGTCCCGGGACATCGGCACGGCAAAGACCGCGCTGCAAGAGCGCTTTTCGCTGTCGGAAGCGCAGTCCCAGGCCATTGTTGACATGCGCCTGGGGCGGCTTACCAGCCTTGAAATTGAAAAAATCGAACAGGAACTGGCCGAACTTAAAATACAAATTGCCTATTTCAAATCCCTGCTGGAAGATGAACAGAAACTCCGCATGGTTATCCGGGATGAAACGCGCAGTATTTCCGAACGGTACGGAGACGCGCGGCGCACGGAAATTGTCGCCGGGGAAGTGGAAAATATCAATATTGAAGACCTGATAAAAAAAGAAGAAATGGTGATCACTATTTCCAATCTGGGCTATGTAAAACGCGCGCCGGTTTCCGCGTGGCGGAATCAGGGCCGGGGGGGCAAGGGAATGCAGGGGGCAAAACTTTCGGAGGACGATTATATCCGCCAGATTTTTGTCGCCTCTACCCATGAATACGTCATGTTTATTACGAGCGAGGGCAAAGCCTACTGGCTCAAAGTGCACGAACTGCCCGAAGGCAGCCGCACAAGCAAGGGGGCGCACATCAAAAGCCTGCTCACCGTATCCCCCAACGAAGACATTACCGCGATTGTGGCGCTGAAGGATTTTACCGACGACCGCTATCTTTTTATGGGGACCGCGCGGGGGGTTGTGAAAAAAGTAGCCGCCAGTGAATTCTCCAACGCGAAAACGCGGGGCATCATTGCCATCAGGCTGGACGATGGAGACCGCCTGGTAAGCGCGCTCCTTACCGAGGGCGCCGATGAGGTGGTGCTGATTTCCCGCAAGGGCCAGGCGCTCCGTACGCACGAAGACCAGGTCCGGCCCATGGGCCGCGCGAGCCGGGGCGTTACGGGCATGAAGCTGGACGCCGGCGACGAACTTTCCGGTGTGCTCCGGGTGGACCGGAGCGAAGACGAGGCCGCGCGGGAACGCATGCTGATACTTTCGGAGTACGGCTACGGCAAGCGCGTGGATTTCAGCGAATTCAGTTCCCACGGGCGCGGGACGGGCGGACAGAAAATCTACACGATCAGCGAAAAGACCGGAGAAATAACCGGCTGCGTCAATGTCCGCGATGAAGAAGAAATCATGTGCATCACGACCCAGGGAAAATCCATCAAGCTTACGGTTGACAGTATCCGTGTTATGGGCCGGAGCGCCCAGGGCGTCCGCGTACTCAGCATTGAACGCCCGGACTTTGTTACCGGCGTGGACCGCATTGTGCGCGAGGACGGGGCCTAGGAGCCTGTGGCACTTGTAGGTTTTTTCGGCACATAGTGCCAAAAAAACCTCGATATATGGGCTCCTGTGGGAGTTTGCAGGGTTATAAACGCGCTTTTGCGCGTTTTTTGGGGTTGGATAGCGCGAAGCGCCACAAACTCCTAGCGCAGGCCGCCATGCGGCCAGGCGGCGGAGCATACACAAACAAAAAAAGGCGCGGCTTTTGATGCCGCGCCCTGTGTCCGCTGTTTTGTGCCCTACGGTTCCCACCACAGCTTGGGAAAATCCGAATCCCGCCCGTAATTGCCGCCGTTCCAGCCGCCCAGGGTTTTCCAGTACTTCCCGCTGCCTGAACCGTCGCCGGTTCCCCATTCAGCGTCATCTAACGCGCTGGGCCAGTCGCTGGAACCAAATGCCGTGGCGCTGGAGCCGGTTACTATCCCGCTTTGGATGAATCCTATCCCGGCGTTGGCGCTGGCGGGACTCAGCGAGCCGTCTCCGCTCAGATTCAGCCAGTAGCAGGCGGTGATGTTCCCGCTATCAAAAATTCCCATTACGCCGCCGGCTATAGTGACTCCCGAAACCGCGCCGGTATTGTAACAAGCGGTAAGGGTTGTACTCCAGCCGCCCCCCACCACGCCGCCATTTGCGTTGCCGCCGGGTATGCCAACATCGCCGGTATTATAGCAGGCGGTAATGGCGTTGTTGTTGCCTATCACATACCCCGCCACGCCGCCGGCTAAAGCGACTCCCAAAACCGCGCCGGTATTGTAACAAGCGGTAATGTTCGTGATCTGGCCGGCCATTTGCCCCGCCACGCCGCCGATATAATAAGAATTCTCCCCCACGCTTGTAACCGGAGCGGCATTGAAGCTGTTGAAGACTTCGCTGTATTGAATTTGTCCGGCAATGCCGCCAACGGAGATCGTTCCATAGACGCCGCCCGAAGCGGCGTTGGAGCAGGCGGTGATCTCGATACCCCGGCCCCATCCCACTATGCCGCCGGCATTTTGGTCAGCCCTCACAATGCCGGTATTGACAGAGGCGGTAACGCTCCCGCTTTCAACCCAACCCGCTATGCCGCCGGCATCGTTCCCGCCAGCCGTAACCTCGGCGGCATTGGAGCAGCCTGAGATTTCGGTGGTCACGGCATTCCCCACAATGCCGCCAACATAGTCGCGTCCTGTTACGCTGCCCGACACGATGGTAATGTTTTTGAGCGCGGTTACAGGCAACCCGTCCCGCTGGGTATATCCAAAAAGCCCGGCCCAATCCAGGGTGGGGTGGTAGCTATACAGATGCTCAAGGCGTTTGCCGCCGCCGTCAAAAGTACCAGAGTAATGGTTGGCAGAGCTGCCTACACCT
>JAITGJ010000123.1 GCA_031280705.1 Spirochaetaceae bacterium | reverse complement strand
GCCTTGAAGGTTTTTTCTTCACAATGCCCCGTTTTTTATGATTTCCGGTAAAAAATGGCAAAATATGCCGTATTTTCCCGGAAAAGCGCGGGTTTTTGCCCGTGCGCTCTCCGGGCCGGTGTCCCGGGATTATTCCTTTTGGGGAGGTTTGCGATGGGTTCGCGCAAGAAACGCGACGCCGACAGTGACCCTTACGGTAGTAGGCGCATGAACGCGGACCCGCTCCTTCCCGGGGCGGAGAACGGCTGTCCGGACCGGCTTTTCGCCGCCTGAACCGCTCCGTTTTCCTGCACTGCCCGGCAATGCTGCCGGCGCATCACTGTCCGCGCTCTTCACTTTTTCCCGCAGCAGTTTCACTATCGGCGTCCCTGTCCCGGCGGGCCGTATGGTCCGCATATCACCTGGAGGATGCTGTTATGAATGAAGAACTTCTTAAACTGGTAAACGCCGAATATTTCGACGCGGCGACCATAAAATCCGTCCTGCCCTTTATGAATACGATTGACATCGCGGACATTTTTGACGAAGTAGGCCGGGACAAGGAAAAGATTATCCGCCTGTACCGCATACTGCCAAAAAACATTGCCGCGGAAGTATTCGCAGAAATTGACAGCGAGCACCAGGAGAGCATTGTCGGCGCGCTTTCGGATTTTGAAGTCGGCGATATGGTGAACCGCCTCTTTGTAGACGACGCGGTTGACTTTATTGAGGAAATGCCCGCCACGGTGGTAAACCGGGTCCTCCGAACGGTAAGCCGCGAAAAACGCAAGGTGATCAATCAACTGCTGCAGTACCCTGATGATTCGGCGGGCAGCATCATGACCACCGAATATATCGCCCTGCGGGAAAACGCCACGGTGCAGGAAGCGTTTGATCTAATCCGCGCCACGGGCCTTGACAAGGAAACGATTTATACCTGCTACGTTATCCGGCAGGATCGCTACCTTTTGGGCGCGGTCTCCGCAAAAACACTGATGCTGTCCGCGCTCCAGGACGGCATCGCAAACATCATGGACATACATCCGGTATCCGTAAAAACCTTTGATGATCAGGAAGAAGCGGCGGCGCTTTTCAAAAAGTACGGACTGCTCGCGCTGCCCGTGGTTGACCGGGATGAACGGCTCGTGGGCATCATCACGGTGGACGATATTGTTGATGTTATCGAGGAAGAAACTACCGAAGACATGGAAAAGATGAGCGCCCTTGCCCCTTCGGACGATCCGTACCTCAAAACCGGCATCGTAAAACTCGCGCGGAACCGCATCGTATGGCTGCTTGTACTGATGCTGTCGGCGGCCATTACCGGCGGCATTATCGCCGGTTTTGAAGACGCCCTGGCCGCGCTCCCGATTCTTGTCGCGTTTATTCCCATGCTGATGGATACCGGCGGCAACGCGGGATCCCAGTCGTCAACGCTGATCATCCGCGGCATGGCGCTTGAAGAAATCCACTTTCGGGATATTTTCAGGGTAATCTGGCGGGAAATACGGGTGGGCGCGCTTTGCGGTATAGGCCTTGGGCTGGTCAATTTTGTCCGCATTTATATGATGAACGGGCGGAATATCGTGCTTGCCTTTACCGTAACGGTAAGCCTTTTTGCCACGGTAATGATGGCAAAAACCATCGGCTGCGTGCTTCCCATGCTGGCAAAAAAACTGCGCGTCGATCCGGCGATTATGGCTGCGCCGCTCATCACGACCATTGTTGACGCGGCGTCCCTGTTCATTTACTTTTCCGCGGCAAAGTATATTTTTCACATTTAACGCACGGCGAAAAATGCCGCCGTTATTCCGTCCGTTCGGCGATGGCCCGGTAGCCGGTGCGCTTTTGGACACATTTGTAGGCGGGACGGATGATCCTGCCGCCGGAAATGATCTCTTCCATACGGTGGGCGCACCAGCCGGCAACGCGGCTCACCGCGAAAAGAGGCGTGTACAATTCAGGCGGAATGCCGAGCATCCGGTACACAAATCCGGAATAAAAATCGACATTGATGCACATGGGTTTGTCCGTCCCCTTGACCGCGCCAAACACGCGGGGCGCGAGGCGTTCAACAAGCCGGTAGAGATTGAACTCGCCGGTGAAGCCTTTTACTTCCGCGAGCGATGCCGCTTTGTCGCGGAGAAGCCGTGCGCGGGGATCGGAAATGGTGTAGACCGCGTGGCCAAGGCCGTAAATAAGCCCTGAACCATCGTGGGCCTTTGCCCGGAGGATCCGTTCAAGATAATCCGCTGTTTCGCCCTCGTCATCCCAGTTCCGCACATGGGCCTTGATGTCCTCCATCATGGACATTACCTTGTTGTTCGCGCCGCCGTGCTTGAAGCCCTTGAGGGAATTGATGCCCGCGGTAATCGCGGCAAACGTATCCGTATCGGCTGATGACAGAAGATGTACCGCGAAGGTAGAATTATTGCCGCCGCCGTGTTCGGCGTGCAGTACGAGGGCGAGATCGAGCGTTTCCGCCTCAAGGCGGGTAAATTTCTGATCCGGCCGTATCAGGGCGAGAATACTTTCCGCGCTCGCGATATCCGTTTCCGGCAAATGCACGATCAGCGATTCATGATCGTAGTAATGCTTTTTTATCATGTAGGAATACGCTACGATGGTAGGAAAACGCGCGATAAGCTGGAGGCACTGGCGCAGCACATTGTCCGGCGAGAGATTTTCCGGGTCCTCGTCGTAGGAGTAGAGCGTGAGCACCGAGCGGCCCAGTTTGTTCATAATGTCCCGTGACGGCGCTTTCATGATGGCGTCTTCGGCAAAACTTTTGGGAAGGAGACGGCTCTTGCCAAGAAACGCGCTGAAACCGGCCAGCTCTTCCCGCGTGGGAAGCGCGCCGAACATGAGCAGGTACACCGTTTCTTCAAACGCGTAGCGGCCCTCCCGCGCGGCGGTGGATACCAGGTCCTCCACGTCAACGCCCCGGTAATAAAGTTTTCCGTCAACGGGGACTTTTTCGCCCTCATCCATAATGTACCCGTGAACGTCGCCGATCCGGGTAAGGCCCACCAGAACGCCGGTCCCGTCCGCGTTGCGGAGGCCGCGTTTTACGTTATACCTGCCGTAAAGTTCCGCGTCTATATAACCGTTCCGGACCGCCTTTGAAGCGTAGTCCCGTTCTCCAAGCATGGCTGCCTCCCCGGCCCGGTCATCACCGTAACCGGAACCAAACCGGCGGCATGGACGGACCTCACTGTGCGAAATTCATACCATAAACCGGGCATTATCGCAACACGATGAATGAACACGCGCCCTTTGACGCGCGAAAGGCTCCGGGGTACAATAAAACCGCCCGGGCGTATGCCGCGCGCGGCCCCCGGACAAATCCCGGGCGGCGCTTACAGAAAAGGAGAATGCCATGCCGGACATGATTACGGGAGAAGGGTTGTTTTTTCGCGTATTTCTTGAATCAAGCGCGGCCTTTGCCCTTGCCGACCGGAACGGACTCATTCTCCTGGTCAACGAATCCTGCGACCGGATCATCAAGTCGCTGGCGCTGCCGCCGGAAAAAAACCTGGAACAACTGCTCCGCAACGTCCCTGAGTATACGGAACTGCTCCGCAACCCTTCCGAACAGGATGTTTTTGTCCTTGACCTCCGCGATGGAAACGGCCAGGACCGCCGGCTGCGGGTAACCTTTTGGCGCATCGCGGAAGATCCCGCCGCGCTGGGTCCGGAGCGGGGGCCTTTTTTGGGCATTTCCATTCGGGACCATACCCGGGAATGGAACGACGAACAGCGCCTCAAAGAGGACATGCACCAGGTAACGCAGGCGGCGGAAGCGAAAAGCCTCTTTCTTGCCAACATGAGCCACGAAATCCGTACCCCCATCCAGACGATTATCGGGATGACCGAACTCCTTGAAGATACGCGCCTCAACCAGGAACAGGCCGAATATTGCCGCCAGGTAAAATTTTCCGCGGACGTGCTTTTGAGCATCATCAATGATATTCTCGATTATTCCAAAATCGAGGCGGGGCGCATGGATATTGAACGCATCGCTTTTGATCTTGGGCAGGCGATGGAACAGGCTGTGGAAATGATCTCCCTTGAGGCGCATAAAAAGGGGCTTGAGATCATCGTGGATATTCCGCCGGAACTGGACCGGGTGATCATGGGCGATCCGGACAAATTCCGTCAGGTGGTGATCAATCTGGCAAAAAACGCCGTCAAATTTACCCGCGCGGGGGAAATAACGATTTCCCTGCGCCGGGCGGTCCTTGAGGGGGCGGTAAACGCGATGCGGGTTGCGGTAACGGATACGGGAATCGGCGTGCCCGAAGAGTCCCGCGAGCGGCTTTTTACCACGTTCTTTCAGGCGGACCCCTCGAATACCCGGCGGTTCGGCGGCACCGGTCTTGGCCTCGCGATTTCCCGGAACCTCGTCGAGCGTATGGGGGGCCACATTGAGATGGTCCCCAATGTCGGCGGCGGTTCGGTATTTTACTTTATTTTGCCGCTGGAATACGCGGACGCGCCGCCCCGTCCCATGCCGGACATTCCCGGCGGCCGGGACACGAGAATTTTTGTGGTGGACGACCGCGCGGATTTTCGCCGGGTTCTGCTCACGAGCCTCCACAATCTTGGGTTTACCAATACGGGCGAAGCGGCTTTTGGCGATGAAGCCCTGGTGGAATTACGCGGCGCCGCGGCGCGGGGAACCCCCTGGGAAATCTGCTTTATCGATCAAGTTATGCTCCCCATGGACGGGTGGCGGCTCGCGTCGGCCATTCACGCCGATCCGGCCATCAACAGCGTCCGGCTCGTGCTCATGTCTCCCAACGGTTTTCTGGGCGCGGAGGCGAAAATGACGCTTCTGCGCTGGTTTTCGGCGTATATTTACAAGCCCGTTACGCGGCGGCGGCTTGCGGCGGTGCTGGCCGATGTGCTTGCGGGTCCGCTCGCGGAAGGCGGGGCGGAAAGCGCCGGTGAGGAAGCGGCGCGGGACGGCGGGACGGCGGACGCCTTTGTAAACCGTTCCATCCCCGCCGCGGATACGGACCGGCCCCTCATCCTTATCGTTGAAGACAATCCGGTAAACCAGAATCTTTTCGCGCTGATTATCCAGAAACTGGGCTATCCCGCGATCCTCGCCGATGACGGCATCGACGCGCTGGAAAAGGCGGCGGCAAATCCGGTGGAAATTATTTTTATGGATATTCAGATGCCCCGCATGAACGGATACGAAGCGGCCGCGGAATTCCGCCGCCGGGGCTTCGCGGAACCGGTTATTGCCGTTACCGCGAGTTCCCATGCCGATGAGCGGGCGCGCTGTATCGAGGCGGGTTTTAACGATGTGTTGATCAAGCCCTTCAAGCGACCCGATGTTGAACGGATGCTCGCCGTTTGGGAGAAAAAAAGCGGATGCGGCAGGGTTCCCGCGGAAAGCGGAACGTTAACCGGCGCGCCGCCGGTACGGGCCTCATTCGCCATGGCCAACGGCATGGCCGGCGGCGAAATAACGCCGTTTGACGCCGCCGATCTGCTGGATACTTTTATGGGAAAGGCGGAAATCGCCAAGGCGATGCTTGCCCGCTTTATCAACCGCACGGAAGGCCAGATCGCCGAGGACCTGCCCCGCTGTCTCGCGGTGGGAGACTGGGAAATGGGCATGCGGGAGGCGCATACGATCAAGGGAACCGCCTTCCAGATGACCGGCAAGGAATTGGGACACGCGGCGGCGGTGCTGGAAGCGGCGTTTCGCGTGCAGGACCGGGACGCCGCGTATGTCGCCCTGCCTCCCATGCGGGAAGCCTTTGCCCGGTTTCGCGCGGAGACGGAACCGTTTTTGGCGGGTGAACTATGACGCTGACTTCGATGCACACCCATACGGAATGGTGCGACGGGCGGGGAACCGTTGAAGACTTTTGCCGCGCGGCCGTGGACAGGGGATTTGCCGCCATCGGTTTCAGCGCCCACGCGCCGGTGGAGCACGCGGGGCTCAGTACCGCCTGGCATCTTCCGGAAAAAAAAATCGTCCCCTACCTCGACGCGGTGCGGGAGGCGAAACGCCGCTGGGCGGGAAAACTCGCCGTTTTTGCCGGGCTTGAAGTTGACTATATCGAAGGGCGCATGGGTCCCGCCGGCGGGCGCTACCGGCGCATGGGGCTCGATTTCGTCATCGGCTCGGTACACTATGTCCCCAATCCCTCCGGCGGGGAAATCCTCGCCGTGGACGGCCCGCCTGACGAATTTGCCGTGCTCCTTGGAACGCAGTACCGGGGCGACGCGGCGGCCCTGACGCGCGCGTACTGGACGGCCCTCTCCGGCATGATCCAGGCCGGAGGATTCGATATTCTCGGCCACATGGATCTGATAAAGGTGAACAACCGGGACGAACGGTATTTTTCCCTTTCCGGCGCGGAGTACCGCGCGTTGTGGCGGCCCCTGCTCCCCCTTCTCGCTTCAGGCGGTTTTACCGTGGAAGTAAATACCGGCGGCCTTAACCGGGGACGGACAAACTACGTCTACCCTTCCGGGGAAATTCTTGCCGCATTGGGAGACCTGCGCGTCCCGTTTGTCATCACCTCGGATGCCCACGAACCGGGCCATCTGGGCGGCCATTACGAAACCGCCCGGCGCGTCCTGCTTGAAGCGGGCTGTCCGGCCCTGCGCGTGTTTACGGGCCGCACGGCCGCGGGAGCGCTCTGGCGGGAAGAGCCGCTCACGGCGGAAAGCCCGTCCTGAACACCGCCATGCCGTTCGGCGTGGCAGGGACTGTGCACGCCGTTATATTTTCCGTATGGTTTGTACTTCTACTTCAATTCTTCTGTTATCCCGATCAATTTCCCCGGTTATTTCCACCACATCATTTTGATCCACCGAAAGCGTAATTTCCCGTTGCTCTTCATCCGCGTCACAAACGTTGAACCTCCTAACCGGTACCGGGCCCAATCAAACCGTTTCAGACACACCGGGATTATTGACGCGTCTATGATCCTCAGCGGGTCTTTAAACCGTTTCTTCCTGTTCCCCGCCGGTAA
>JAITGJ010000075.1 GCA_031280705.1 Spirochaetaceae bacterium | reverse complement strand
TTGGCCTCATCGATTTTCGTCCGCGCCTGGGCCAAAACGTCCGGCGGTATGGCCTGTTCATGGCGGTTGTCTTTCATGGCGGCTCCTTTTGGGTTGCGATACGCCAGTATAGCACGGTTTGGGGGGCTCGGCAAGCAAAGGATGCGGGGCGTGTAACGGAAAAGCCGCAGCGGCTCCGGGCGCAAACGCGGGGTCATTGACAGCGGCCGGGGGGCGCGGTAGTTTGGGAGGGTGTTCAACAGCATACGCGGCGTTATCACCGCAAAACACGCCGAAAGTCTCTATATCGAAACGGGCGGCGTCGAGTGGGACATTACGTCCCCTTCCCTTGATGTGGGCCGGTTTCCCCCGGTGGGGGAAGAGGCGCGGATATATCTCTGGCTATACCTGCGGGAAGACCAGATGCGGCTCTACGGTTTTGCCGGTGAAGAGCGGCGCGCCATGTTTCTGGAACTGCTCAAGGTTGAGGGCATCGGTCCCAAGGGCGCCGTCAAAATTCTGGGCGGGATTGGGCAGGAAGAACTGGAGCGCGCCCTGGAGACGGAGGATGTGGGCCGCCTTGAGGCGGTTCCGGGACTGGGGAAAAAAACCGCCCAAAAAATGATCCTCGCGCTCCGGGGAAAACTTACCGGACTGCGGGGCGAAAGCGCGGCCGCCGGTCCCTACGCGGAGCTTGCCGAGGCCCTCGCCGGGATGGGCTATGACCGCCGGGCCGCCGTGGAAGCCCTGAAACGTGCGGAAGCGGACCTGGCAAAGGACCTCACGGGCGAGGCGCGGGAGCGGGAACTGTTCCGTCTCGCTATCCGTGGTCTGAGCGGCCTGGCCTAAAGGCCCGGCCTGAACGGGAGGGGCTTCATGGCAAAAACACAGGCCGCAGGACAGGCCGCAGGACAGGCTGCGGGAGGGAAAAAGGCCGGAAAAACCCGCGCCGGGGAACGGTTTGTTCCCGAAGTACCGGAAGACGTACCGTTTCTTACCCGGCCCGGAGAAATCAAGGGGGAGGATGACCGGGACCCCTCGCTCCGCCCCCGGACCCTTGCCGAATTTCTGGGGCAGGCGGTGATGAAGGAAAATCTCGCCGTATTTATCGCCGCGGCAAAGAAACGCGGGGAAAGCCTCGATCATCTGTTTCTGACCGGGCCGCCGGGGTTGGGGAAAACGACGCTCGCGCAGGTAGTCGCCCACGAATTGGGCGCGGACATTACCGTTACGTCGGCCCCGGCGCTGGACAAGCCCAAGGACCTCGCGGGGATACTCACCAAACTCAAGTCAAACGATGTATTTTTTATCGACGAAATTCACCGCCTGAAACCGGCTATCGAGGAAATGCTCTATATCGCCATGGAAGATTTCGAGCTTGACTGGATCATCGGGCAGGGACCGGGGGCGCGGACATTGCGGATCACCCTGCCGCGTTTTACGCTGGTGGGGGCCACCACCCGCGCGGGCAACGTTTCAAGCCCGCTGGTAAGCCGGTTCGGTATCACCTGCCGGTTTTCGTTTTACGGCGAAGAGGATATGGAGGCGATAGTCCGCCGTTCGTCGATGATTCTGAATATTACCGTAACCGCCGATGCCGCGGCGCTGCTTGCCGCGTCTTCGCGGGGTACGCCCCGGGTGGTTAACCGGCTCCTCCGCCGGATGCGGGACTTTGCCGATGTTTCGGGATCCCCGTCCGTAACCCGCGCCGTGGTGGAAGAGGGACTCCGCCGTCTCGAAATCGACCGGCTGGGGCTTGAGAAGCACGACCGGGAAATCCTCCGCGTGATTATTGAGCGTTACGCCGGGGGACCGGTGGGCGCGGAAACGCTGGCCATTTCCATCGGGGAAGCGGTGGACACGCTGGAGGACTATTACGAGCCGTTTCTGATTCAGTCCGGGCTGCTCCAGCGCACGAGCCGGGGCAGGATGGTTACGCCGCTCGCCTATGCGCACCTCGGCATAAAGCGCCGCGCGGAAGACGGGACGCTGTTTTAGATCCCGAAAATCCCCCATTTGAACAGGCTCTTCGCCTGCGCCCGGCGCGGCGCTTCCGGGCCGTTATGTTCGGGGCGGGGGAGGGCGGGGCCGGTCAGGAAGCGGGGATCAGAAATCAGGCGCGGGTTCCCTGACCGCCTGGTGCTCTACGCTAAAACGCTGAAGCGCGTTCAGGAAATCCGTGAGGAACGGTATGCCGAATGCGGCGATGGTTCCGTCTTCATAAAAGGACTGCCAGTTTTCAAAGGAGGCGGCGTTTGCCGCAAGTTCCGCGTGGAAAACGCCCCCGCCGTAGCGTTCGTTCGTTTTTATCATCTTTTCGACAATGTCCTGTTTTGTTTCATCGCGGAGGCTTTCAAAAAGTTCCCGTAAATTATGCCCGGTCAGTCCTTTTTTCAGGGATTTGAGGTACAGTTCGCAGGCAAAAGCGGCGGAAAGAAATTCGGGGAAAACGCACAGGGCCGTACCCTCAGGGCCGCTCTGTCCGGCCACGTCGAGCAGTTTGGGCCGGTACTGGGCGAGGAGGAGCGCCGCGGCCTTGAAACTCGCGGCCGCTATCCAGGTAACGTTGAGCGGGGAACCGGACATACAAAACTCCTTTTGGCGGGACTGCCGCGTCCCGCCGGGTTTCGGGATTGGCTCCAGTGTAGGGTATTTTCACGTCTTGTCAAGACGCGCGTTTTACGGCACAATGATTTTTATGCGCCGTGTTATTCAGCTTTTGGCCGTTTTTTTGCTGCTCTCCGCCGTATATCCTGTTGCCGCCGCTTCGGCGGAACGGGGCGATTATCTTACCCTTAAAGTGGCCGTTATGGGGCCGGGGGACGCGGTGTATTTCTGGTGGGGGCATATCGCCCTTGTGGTTGAAGACGCCCTTACCGGGGAAACCCGTTTTTTTGATTACGGGCTTTTTTCTTTTGAGGCGGAGGACTTTTACCGCAACTTCGCCTTCGGGCGGCTCTATTACTACTGCGGCGTTTCACCGGCGGAGCCGAATTATCGCGGTTACCGCCGTACCAACCGGGATATAACCCTCTATACGCTGGACCTCCCCGCGCAAAAAAAGGCGGAAATACTGCGCTTTGTCGAAAACAATACGCTTCCCGAAAACAGCGTGTATAACTATCATCACTTTAGGGATAACTGTTCTACCCGTATCCGCGACATTATCGATATGGCCACGGACGGCGCGTTCCGCGCGGCTTTTGGCGGCGCGCCGGGGCGTTTTACCCTGCGGGGACACGTCCGCCGCCATACGTATTTTAATCCTTTTTTCGACTGGTTCCTCAATTTTCTTATGGGACAGGGTATTGATACGCCCATCACGGTATGGGAGGAACTGTTTTTGCCCGGGGAAGTGGGAGACCGGATCCGTGATTTTTCATGGCGCGGCGCGGACGGCGCGGAACGGCGGCTGGTGAGCCGGGTGGAGGCGGTAAACCGCGCGGAAGGCCGGCCGCCGGTGCTGGCCGTTCCCCGGCGGCAGTGGCCGCGGGAGCTTGTTTTCGGCCTTTTTCTCGCCGCCGCAGTGCTGTTTGTCCGGTTTTTGGGCCGTTTTTATCCCGTTTTTACGCGTGTATTTTTGGGCGTATTCCAGGCGCTCTGGGGCCTTTTTTTCGGCGCGGCGGGAACGGTACTTTTTTTCATGACCTTTTTTACCAACCACGATTATACCTGGCACAATATCAATGTGATTTTTATCAATCCCCTGCTTTTTGCCGCCGTGCCCGCCGGAATCATCTCCGCGTCCGGAAAAAGTTCGCGCGGCGCCGCGCGCGTTTTGACGCTTCTGTGGTCCGGCGTTTTTCTGGGCGGTTCCCTGACACTGATACTCCGGTTCTTTCCCCCGTTTTATCAGCAGAATCAGGTAACGCTTGCCATGACGCTTCCCGTAGCCCTGGTGTTTTGCGCGGGTCCCGCCGCGCGGCTTTTCGCGCGGGGCGGAAAGAAGCCCTGAGACAACGGCGCGGGCCGCGCGGGATGGCCCGGTCCCGCCGTCCTGAGGACCCGCATCAAAGGCGTGCGGCAGGTACGGCTCCGGGGAGGGGAGGAGAGGATTCGGCCCCTAAAAACCCTGCCTGATGCGGGCGGAATTTAACACGATTACTACTTTACCTTCCCGCAGAAGATTCCGGTTGGTTTCGCTGGACAGGATGATACGCGCGTCCTCCTCGTCGATTACCGGGTCCGTGGGGCGCGTGCCGAACAGTCCCCGCGCCATGATGCGCAGCGGGCGCGGCCCCACCCGCGCCTCCAGTTCCGGCGACAGCGTTGACGGGGCGGGATAGAAAATACTGTCTTCCTCCGCGTAGCTGACCATGGTGCGGGAAGTGGTATCGCGGTCCAGCATATTCCGTTCGTAGATCAGATTCATTTGTGAATCCCAGATTTTCGGGAACAGGCAGGGTTCGGCGAGCGCGGCGGTATTTTTCCCGTGGACGGGAAGCGCGTCTGCCGCGATAATGATGATCCCCGTATAGGAGGCCGCGGGAACCGGCGCAAGGATGCGGCGGATTTCCTGGGGATGTTCGTGACGTACCAGATAGGCGCTCAACAGCGAAAGGTCAATCGTGTAGGACGCCTCAAGACGGGAAAGGTCCCCGGAAAGGGCGGGGGCCCTCCGGCGCGCCGCGGCGGCGGCTTCTTCCGGGCTAAAAAAGGAAATCTCTCCCCGTTCGATCAGATCGCCCAGCACGGTGGAAGAATCTACCGGAATGGCGAGAATATAGGGCCGCATAAGAACGGCATATTCCTGCCGGATGATCTCTTCCGCGCGGGTCCGTCCGGCGGGAAGGCGGATTCCCGCCGCGCGCAGGTTGAGCGCGACGGTGGCCGAAAGTTCCATGGTTCCCCACTCCACCGCGCCTGAGCTTTCTATCCGGTATGTCCCGCGTTCCTCCGCGGCGAGGGCGAAAAGGGGAATCAGTATGAAGAGCGCGGGGAGCCGCCTGTTTTTCATCATTCCATTATCGGTATATTGATGGTTCTTCCCGCATGAAGAACGCCGTCCGGGGCGAGGCCGTTGGCCTCCGCGATGGCCTCGGGCGTCGTGCCGTAGCGCCGGGCGATTCCCCAGAGGGTTTCCCCTTTTTCCACCCGGTGGGCGTGCGGGAACGGGGCGGCGCGGGCGCTTCCGGCGGCTATCAGGCTTTCCACGGCGGCGCGGGCGGCGGCGGGTATTTTGAGGTAGTGTCCTTGAGGCGCGACGCCGGAGAGGTATTCCGCGTTTGCCGCGCGGAAAAGCGGAACGTCAAGGCCCGCGAGGAGGGCCAGTTGTTCAAGGTCAACGCTGTGGGCGGCCCTGACGCGCACCCAGCGGGGATCTTCCCCCCAAACCGGCTCCACGCCGAAACGCCGGGAGTTTGAGAGAACATGCGCCGCCGCGAGAAAACGCGGCACATAGTGCTCGTTTTCCCGGCTTACCAGGCCGCGCGCCGTAAGGTCCGCATAGGTTTCCGCGCCGGACTGTTTCATGATCCGCCGGATTCCCCCCAGCCCCATATTGTAGGCCGCGAGCGCGAGGGACCAGTCCCCCAACTCCCGGTAGTTGTCTTCCAGTTTTCGCAGCGCGCCCTCCGTCGATTTCCAGAAATCAAGCCGTTCATCAAGCCACGGAGCAATCCGTATGCCGAAGGGAGCGACGCTATTTTCCATGAACTGCCAGAGCCCCGCCGCCCCGGACCGGGACCGGGCCGCCGTTTTGTACGCCGACTCTATCACGGGCAGGTAGAGGAGTTCCGCCGGGAGGTTCCGCCGGGCGATCTCTTCCCGGATAAAGGGAAGCCAGGGCGCGGCGTCCGCCATAACGCCGTTGAGCCACTTGATGCCGGAGGGCGCGGAGTACCGGGCGATATATTCTTCCGTCAGGGAACCGCCGCATTCCGCAATGAGGGAGAGCGCCGCGCCGCCGCCCGCGCGGACGCCGCTTTCCGGAAGGGGCGTCCCGTCCTCCCGCCGGACGGCGCGAAGGGGGCGGCCTCCCGGAAAAACGGCTGACGGCGAAACGGCCGGATACGAAGCGGAAAGAAGCGCCGGGGCGGGGAGGACGGCGGGCGGTAAAGCGGCGGGGGCGGGGGCCGCGAAAACCGCCGGAGACAAATCCGGGACGGGCGGCGCGGCGGGCGGTTCTCCTTCAAGGGCAAACGCGCGCGCCAAAAGGCCCGCGAGGAAACACCCCAAAACGCGCGGCGGACGAATCTTCATCACCATTTCTCCCCGTAATACACCCCGGCCCATTCCCAGCGGCCATGGATTTCGGGATTGAGGGGAAAGTTGATTTTCCGGAAGTAGAGATACCAGGTGGTGATCGAGAGGGACCAGCCCCAGGTTCGCAGCCACGCTTCGTTGGCGTTGGAGCTTTCGTCCAGTTCATCCGCGTACCGGATCTGGTTTCCCCGCATAAACGAAGACAAATTAAAGCCCGCAAAGCCGTCTATCCGGTCTTCTTCCTGCCCCCAGGAGCGGTCGAAAAAATTCACCTTGGCCCGGTAGGACCAGAGCCGCCGGTCGTTTCCCGTTTGCAGGGCGTCCTTAATCGCGCTTACCAGCGCCGCGAGGCTTTCAAACGTCCAGTCTTTGGGAGAATTATTGAAATCAACGAGCTGTTTCGCGTAGGTATAGGCGTCGGGGAACCCCTGAATCACCGTACCGTACCAGGGCAGGAAGCGGGAATAGGCGGCGATGGCGGCGTTCCAGTCGCCGATCCGTTCGTAGGCCCGGCCCAAAAGAAAATAAATTTCCCCCGAATCAATTTTATCGCTGAACCGGGAGAGTAATTCTTCGTAGTACCATACAAGCCGGGCCGGGTTATCCACCAGCGTGATAAGCCGTTTCAGGGCGATAAAATGCACCGGTTCGCCGCGCACCTGAAGATCCGGGTAATTTTTGACGATAAGGTCGAAGTAAACCGCCGCCGCGCCGGGGGCGTCTTCCGCGTCGTAGGCGGAGGCGATCATCAAAAGATACCAGGCCGTGTAGGGATCGCCGGGATTTTCCTTTATTTGGGCGTCCAGAAAATTGATGAGCCTCCCGTAATCCTTGATCCTGCCGTATTCGCCGGCAATCTCAAGGATCACGGAGAAACGCTCCGGTCCCGCCGCCTCTTCCGCGCGGAGCAGGTCAAAGAGGGCCGCGAACATTTCCCGCTGTTCCCGGGTCCCGGTGATGTAGTAGGATTCCGCCCCGCGCATGGAGAGCGGGGGCAGGCAGCCGGAAAGAAGCGGGAACGGGGCGGCGAGAAAAAACATGAGGCGGATCAGAAAGACGCCCCCGCGCGCCGTCAATTTTTTTGTTTTTTCTCGATGTATCATCACCCGTTTTTATCCGTTCTCTCGCCGGGGTGTTTCCTCCGGCATGGTAATTCTGTTATTATTGATAGTATGCCTCGTCATGTCAAAGGCCCCTTCAACACCCGTTTGATGCGCGCCATTTTTTACGGCGGCCTCTTCCTCATCCATCTGGGATCCGCGTTCCTGTTGGCGGCCTTTGCAAAGGCGTCCCGCCTTGCCGTCATCGTGGCTTCACTCTTTATCATCTTCGGCGCGCTGTGCGCGTTTCTTGCGGTAAAGCTTAACAAACGGTCCGTCTATCTGTTTTTGGCGACATTTTTTATCCTCGCCGGATTTTTCATCCTGCTTTCGTCGCTCAGGATACTGCCCGTGGCGCTCAGCCGGTGGTGGCCCGCCGTCTCGATTTTTACGGGACTGGCCCTTATTCCCACGGGCTGGCGCCATTACGGCTCCATAAAACCCCACTACATGGTACCTTCGATCATTTTTATCATGCTGGGGGTGTTCCTGCTCATTTTTTCTCTGGATATCGTTGATTTTTCCTTCCGGCAATTTTTGATCCGCTGGTGGCACCTTCTTTTGGTCATGGCGGGACTTATCCTTATGCTGGTTTCCCTAGGTACCAAGTTTCTCCCGGAGGATACCGGCTGTGAGGAATAGGGAACGCGGCCGGTTCGCCTCCCGTTTCGCCGGAAAGGCCGTCTTTTTTCTTTTCCTCCGCGCCGCGCTTTATCCCGTTTTTGCCGAAGAACCGCCGGGCCCCTCCGTGCCGGCGAGCCTGCCCTCCCGGCCCGCCGGCGTCGCCGACGAGATTCGCGCCCTGGTGGAGATGGGAACGCCGCCCGCCCTGCTTGAGGCGCGGGACCTTATCCGCGCGCGGAATCTTGAGGGAGGTGAATTCGGCAGAACCATGCTCGCGGTGATCGCGCGTCTCCTCTGGAGCGTCTACCCCGGCGCCGCCGCCGATCTGCCCCCCTCCGATCCGCCCCAGACGCATATCTACGCCCGGCTCCTCAGGGAAGCGGAACGGGGAAACTATACCGCGCCTTCCGTCGCGTCGCGGGATTATCTTGAGATAACGCTCCCTTTCCTTGCCCTGCTTGAGGAAACCCGGACGAACCGGCTGTCTCCCGCCCTGCGGGACCTTGAGCGCGCGCGGACGGTAAATCCCGCTTCTCCGCTTGCACCCTATTTTCTGGGGATTATTAATGAGCGAACCGGCAACATGGAAGGGGCCCTCGCGTTTTACGGCGCGGCGTATCGTCTTTCGGCGGATTGTTATCCGGCCCTACAGGGCCGCGCGCGCATTCTTGAGGAACGCGGGGAACGGGCACAGGCCGTCTCGACGCTTGAAGAACTCGCCGCCCGCTATCCCAACAACCTTTCCGTACGGCGCCAGCTTGCCGCCGCGCTTTATCGCGCCGGGGATTGGGTACGGGCCGAACCGGCCATCGCGGACGTGCTCCGGCGGGACCCGTCAGACAGCCGGATGACGCTTGCCCGCGCACATGTTCTCGTGGAACAGGGTAAATATCTCGCGGCCCAGGCTCCGCTCGACGCCTACGGCGCGGTCGATCCCCAGGACCGGCTCTATCTCCTGCTCCGGGCGCGGCTTCAGGATCAGGGATACCGGAACCGGGACGCGGCGCTGACGTACCTCAAAACCATCCTCCGGGCAAATCCCCTTGACGCCACCGTTTCGGTATACGCCGCGCGGCTTTTGCTCGAATCAAACCGGGCGGAAGAACAGGCCGAAGGCCGGAATATCCTCTCCCGCCTGCTTGCGGAAGAACATCCCCCGGAGGCGGTGCGGGATCTTGCCATGGAGGACGCGATCCGGCGGGAATCCTGGCGGGAAGCGCGGGAATTGCTCGCGCCGCTGCTCCGGGAGCGCCATTCCGGTCGGGACCTGCTCAATTCATGGACGATTGAGCGGGGACTCGGCAACAACGCCGCCGCGCTCCAGGCGGCGCGGGAGCTATACCGTCTGGAACCGGCCAATGAGGAAGGCATTATCACCTATATTTCCGCCCTTATTGATACGGGCCGCCTCGATGAGGCGCGCGGACTTATCGAACAGCGTCTCCAGCGGGTAAGCGGCGGAACCCTCAAGGCGCGCTACTATTATCTGCGGAGCCGCCTTGCTTCCGGCGACGATCAGATTATCGCGGATCTCCGTTCAAGTCTGTTCGAGGATCCCCGTAATCTTGACGCCCTTACCGGCATGGTGGAGATTTACCACCGCCGCAAAGACGAGCGCCGTGTTATCTACTACCTCCGCCTCGCGCTCGCCATCGCGCCGGACAACCCCCGCCTCCGCCGACGGGAAGCGGAATACGCGGCCCTGCCGTCCTCCGGAAGGTAGCGCCGGAAACGGTCCGGCCATTCTCCGGCTTTTCAGCGGGCGCGGCCGGTTATACGCCCACCAGGTACACAAGGGCGTTGTAGACGCCGTGGGCCCAGGCAATGCCGTGAAGCGCGCGGCAGCGCAGGTATACAAGCGCGAGGAGGAGTCCCGCGAGAAACGCGTTGAGGATGCCGCCGGGGCCTTCGTACAAATGGCAGAGGGCAAAGAGCGCCGTCGAGCAGCCCACCGTGATCACGCTGCGCGGAACCGGCGGGAGGACGGGCCGTGTCCCGCCAGGCCGTCCGGCTTCCGCCGCCGGAACAAAGCGGGAAAGGAGATAGGCGCGGAAATACGTTTCTTCAAGGTAGCCCGTGGTAATGCAGGAAAGGATCACCGCCGCCCACGCCGCGAGGCCCCGGGGCGTTTCCAGGGTAAAGGTGGAAGCGCCTTCGGGAAACAGGGGAGAAATCAGGGAAACGAGGAGGCCGATTCCCAGCAGTCCCGGCAGGCTGATGAAGAACGCCTGAATGTCGGCCGCGGCTATTTTAGGAATCCCGGTTCCCGCCATCCGGCCCGGCCCCGTCCGGCCCGTCCGCGCGAAGATCACATACCAGAGGAGAAGGAGCGAAGGCACATTGTACAAAAAAATACGCTCCAGTTCCCCCGTCAAATCGAACGGCAGGGACGATACGGTCTCCGCCGGAACGGGAAGCCCGGTAAAGGCGGAAACATCCGGGAAAAAGAGGACCGCGTAAATAATGAACGGCTCAATCAGGGAATGCATGGTTTACTCCTCTCGTTAGGGCGCTTTTGGGCGCTCCTTTGACAGCGGCGCATAATCATAGTATACTAAAAACGGCCTTCGTCAAACTGAAGTGAAGGAGGCGCGCGTTATCGCGTGGTGTATCGAACCATATATAAACCGGCCCGTTCCGGTTGTTCCGGCCATATTCTAACCGTACGCGGAAAACAGGGAAGAAGCGCATGCTGTTTCTGATAATTTTTGTGATCCTGGGCGGCGCCTTCCTGGTCGTGTATAATTCACGGGGCGGGGGCGGCTCCGGCGCGAAAGGCGGCATTCAGGGAGAATGGATACAGTTTGTCGTCAAGGGAAAGGATTCGGGCTTTAGCTTCAAGGAAATTGAGCTCCTCAAAAAACTTGCCATAAAGTCAGAACTGGAAGATCCCACGTCTCTGTTCTGGTCCCAGGAGCAGCTTGACCGCTGCATCAAATCGCTGATAAAAAACGCCCGGGCTTCGGGCGAAGACCAGGAACCGGGAACGCAGGAATTTCTTTCCCGCCTCTACGATTACCGGAAAAAGATAGAAGTGGACCGGCCAAAATCCCTTCAGGGGATCAGCAGTACACGGGAACTGGTGGAAGAACAGCGGGTGCGCGTTCTTATCAGCGGGACGGGGGTATTCGGTTCGTACATCATAAAAAATACGCGCGATTATCTTACCATTGCCCGGCCCGCGGGGGAAAATCTTCCCCAGAGTTACAAGTGGCGGGGCGCGCACATATCGATCTACTTCTGGCGGAACGAGGACGCCGGTTATGTTTTTGATACCGACGTCATTGACGAAGTGTATTCAAAAGGAATGGCGGCCCTCCAGCTTAAACATTCTGAATCGGTGTTTCGTACCCAGAAGCGTAAATCCACACGGCTCAAGACGCACCTGCCGGCATTTCTTTATCTTCTGGGAGACGGGGCGTCCACGGATACGGTCGAGACACGGCCCGGCCTTAAATGCTTTATGGAGGATCTGTCCGACGGGGGCTGCGCCCTTTCCATCGGCGGCAAAACCGCGCCGGGACTGCGTATCAAAGTTCAGTTTGAGCTTGATGGCGATGCGCTTGTGATGTCCGGTACCGTCCGCTCGGTTGATTACCGGGAAATGGAAAACCGTTCGCTCCTCCACGTCGAGGCGGAAACCCTGCCCCTCGCAACAAAAAATCATATTCTTGGCCAGGTGCTGGGCATGATAGACGAGGAGGATGAGTTGCCCCTCCGCCTTGTGGATGAACAGGCGCCGTCCCCGGCCGCGCCGGATATGGCGGAGATGGAGGCCGGTTCCGGCGATCTTCCGCCGGGGCTTACCCTGGAAGGACTGGCCGGTTCCGGCCCGGATGGAGACGGCTTTGCGGGCGGCGGACTCGAAGCGGACGGAGATGCGGACGGTCCGCTTCCCGAACCGTTTTTTGGAGAGCGCGGTGCGTAAATTCTCTTTTTCCCGCGCGCGGAACGCCGCTTTTTTTGCGTGTATGGCGGCCGTTTTTCTTTGCGGGGCGGTGTCAGGCAGAGGCGCGGTTTTCGCCGAAGAAAATACGATCCTCGCCGCCTACAAGCGCAATTTTCTCCGCGCGAGCCTTGAAGGAAAAGCGAACATGCTTATGGACGCGGCTACCGATGAACGGTCCGCGGAGTTCGCGGGGTTTCTTGCCGAATTCGCCCTCACCTTTTCCCTCGAAAACGCGGAATTGCTGCGGGGCGATGAAGATTTCATCATTTTGACCGCCCTCGCGGCAAAAAGCGCGGGCGACGGACCGCTCCTCTGGAATGTGTTCACTGTTTTTGAGGACACCGTTATCCGGGTCGAGGTTCTGGCCGCCCTCTCCCGCCTCGCCGTTTCCGGGGAAGGCGGCGTTGCCGCGGGTGTTACCTCCGGCGTTGGCGAGGGACTTACCGCGTTTCTTGCCGAAGAGACGGAGCGGTTCCGCGCGGGCGGCGATATTGACGGCATTACCCTGGACGCCGCCGTCCGCGCCCTCGGCGGTTTGGGCGGGGAGTCCGCGGTTCCCGTCCTTTTCACGATGATGACGGCGGGTTTTCCCGATCCCATTCCTGCTTCCGCCGCAACCGCCCTGGCCGCGCTTCCCGCGCGGGAAGCCTATCTTCGCCGTCTTGTGGACCTTATCGAGAACGGGGAGGGCGCGGAAAAACGGTTCGCCTGGGACCTGGGCATGAAAAATTCCGCCTTTGGCGATGAAGACCGGGGGGCGCTCGCGGAAGCCGCGCTTACGGCGGCGCTGGAAGCCCTCCAGCCGAACGACGCCGATATTCGCGCGCTCCGCTACGAGGCGGTCCCCGTACTGGGGACAACCCGCTGGGTTCGCGCCGCGCCGGTTGCGCTCAGGCATTTTCACCTTGTATATGAGGATTTTTCCCGGGGCAATGTCTCAAAAATCCGCGCGCTCCAGGCGATACGGACGCTGGGCGCACTGGAAAGCGCGGACGCCGCACGCACGCTGAGCCTCCTGCTTGCCCGGATAAACGCGGCGGTGGAACGCGCGGGCGCGTGGGACGAAGAAATCACGATAGCGCTTGTGGAAGCGCTGGGCGCGTTGGGACACCGCTCCGCCTTTGACAGTTTGACGTATATTTCCTATCTTTCTTATCCTGAACCCGTACAATATGCCGCAAGGGAGGCGTTAAACCGGCTCAAATGGTAAAAAAATATCCTCCACCGGTACTGTTCGCTATTTTGGGCGCGGCCGGTTCCTATTATGTCCCGGTTTTTTTGATAAAAGCCGGGCTTCCATGGCTTTTTCCCGCGCTGATTCTGGGCGCGCTGCTGTTTGCCGTTTTGGGTTTTTTCCGCGCCCTCGGTACGCTTTACTCCACCGCTTCTTTTACCGCGCTTTTGGGAGAGGAAGCCGCGCGTCTGCCGCGCCGGGCACGGCTTTTGGCGCTGTTCCTCGCCGCCGGTCTTGTCCTGGGGTTTTCAGCCCGCCTTGCCGCCCGTGAACATAGCGCCCCCGGCCTTGAGACCGGCCGGATTACCGGCATCGCGGGCGTTCTGGTGGAAGACCCCCGGCTCTCCACGGGCGGGCGGGGGCAGGGCCGCCTTTCTCTTTCGGCCTCCCGCGGCGCGAATGGCACGGTAACGTCCGCGCGGGGAACGGCGCTGGTATTTTTCCCCGAGGAAAGTTTTACCCGGCTCCGGGACTTTGGACGCGGCGCGGAACTTTACCTTGAGGGGAATTTTTTGCCGCCGCGCGCGGAAACCCGCGGCGCGGCCAGTCCGGTGTTCAGCGCCGCTTCGGTGCATGTGGTGAAAGCGCCGCCGTCCGCCGAGCGCGCGCGGACCGCCGTCCGCCTTTCCATCGCGGAATTTTACGGCAAAAAAACCTGGGGCGGCCTTGCCCTCGCGCTCCTTTTGGGCATACGGGACAATCTCGATTCGGGACTTGCCGCGTCGTACCGGAACGCGGGACTCGCGCACATTCTTGCCCTTTCGGGTATGCACCTGGGGATTGTCGCCGCGGTGCTGGCCTTTTTACTCAAAAAGCCCCTGGGCGTCAAAGGTTCCGCGCTCGTTTCATCCATCGGCGTCGTACTGTATGTGTACCTCGCCGCGGTTCAGCCCTCTCTGGCCCGCGCGGCGGTGATGTACCTTGCGGGCGCCGCCGCGGTGATTTTCGTGCTTCCCGTCCGCCTGCCCCTGATTCTGGGCCTCACATTCATCATCCAGATTGCGCTCTGGCCCGGCGCGGGAGATTCGGTTTCCTTTGTGCTTTCCTATCTCGCGCTCGCGGGGATTCTGCTTCCGGGGAGGGCGCTTACCGGAATACTGCGGGGAAAGGCGCCCGCGTTTCTCGCGGCTCCCCTCGCGGCGTCCACCGGGGCGTTTTTGGCCGGTATGGGCGCGACGGCTTTTTATTTCGGCATTGTCCAGCCGATGGGAATTGTGGCAAGCCTTGTGGTTTCGCCCCTTACAACGGTATTTATGATTGCCGCCATGGCCGCGCCGTTAGCCGCTCCCCTCGCGCCGCTTGCACGGGTCCTCGACGGGTTTCTTGCCGCGCTTTACCGCTTTATGGAGGTATTCGTGCGCCTTGCGGGAAGCGTCCGCCCCATCCGCGCCGCGGGATTTCCCGCGCTCGCCGTGTCGCTCGTACTCATCATCCTTGTTTTCCGCTGTTTCCGCGCGGCGCGTGACGGAGAACGCTGTGCTCCCTTCGCCGCTTCCTGACTACAATTCCCCCTCCCGCCTCAGGCTTTTTCTGGAAAGCCGGGGGCTTGGCGCGCGGAAGCGGTACGGACAGAATTTTTTGATCAATCCCGGCGCGCGGACCCGGCTTCTCGACGCGCTTGAGCTTCCCCGCGCGGGCGCGGTCTGGGAACCGGGCCCCGGTCTCGGCGCGATGACGGCGCCGCTTCTTGAGCAGGGCGGCGATGTTACGGCGTTTGAAATTGACGCGGGGTTTTCTTCTGTTTTGCGGGACATTTTTGGCGGACAGGCCAATTTTACCTTGATTGAGGGTGATATGCTCAAAACCTGGCCCGGCGCGGGAAACCGCGGGGATTACCTTTTGGGAAATTTGCCCTATAATACCGGAGCCGCGCTTCTTGCGGACTTTATAGAAAAGGGGAAATTTTTTACGCGCATGGTGGTAACGGTGCAAAAGGAAACGGGACGGCGGATGTGCGCCCGCCCCGGCGAGGCCGATTATTCCTCGTTTTCGGTGCTTTGTGCCTCACGGTACCGGATTACGCCCCTTTTTTCGCTTAAGGGGAGCGCCTTTTACCCGGAACCCCGGGTCGAGTCGCTCGCCCTGCGGCTTGACCTCCGGGAAGACGGCCCGTTCCGTTCGTTTCCCCCGCCGGCTTCGTTTTTCCCCCTCCTGCGCGCCCTCTTTGCTTCCCGCCGGAAAACCGTTAAAAACAATCTGGAGCGTTTTATCGCGTCATCATCCTTGATGATGACGAAGACGGCGGCGGAATGGTGCGCCGCTCTGCTCGCGCGAAGCGGCGTCGCGGGGGACAGCCGTGCGGAGACGCTCGATCTCGCGGCTATCGTGAGCCTTGCCGAATCGTTTGACGCGCTTGCGGGGCCGGCGCGGGAAAAGGGCCTTCCGCGCGGGTAACGCGGGTGGAGTGTGTATGGGGATCGCGGAACGGATTACGGAACTGGAGGAACGGATCGCCCGCGCGTGTCTCCGGGCGGGGCGGAAGCGGGAAGCGGTGCGGCTTCTCGCGGTGAGTAAATTCGCCCCGCGCGAACAGGTCCTGGCCGCGTGGGAGGCCGGGCTTCGCGCTTTTGGGGAGAGCCGCGTTCAGGAAGCGCAGACGAAATTCGGCGCGGCCAGGGAGGGGTTTTCCGGCATGGAACTGCATTTTATCGGGAGCCTCCAGCGAAACAAAGCAAAAGCGGCCGCGGCGTTTTTTGACTGGGTCGAATCGGTAGACCGGGATTCTCTTATTGACGACCTTGCCCGGTACGCTTCTTCCCGCCCGGCGCCGCTTTCTATCCTCTTTGAGCTTAACGCCGGGGAAGCGGCCAAGGGGGGCTACCGGGATGAGGAAAGCCTGTTCCGGGCGGCGGAAAAATGCGCCGCCATAACGGGGATCGTCCCGCGCGGCCTTATGATCATGGCCCCCCGCGCGGGGGGAGAGGCGGCGGCGCGGCGCGCCTTCCGCTCCCTCCGCCGCGCCCAAACGGAACTGATTAAGCGGTTCCCCGGCGTGGACTGGTCATGCCTTTCCATGGGCATGTCGGGGGACTTTGAAACGGCGATAGAGGAGGGGTCCACCCTGATACGCGCCGGTACGGCTATTTTTGGAGCGCGCCCATGAGGGGCGTTGCGGCGGGTTTGCTCGCGGTTTTGCTCTTTTCGCTGCCCCTGGAGCGCGTCCGCGCCCAGAATACGGGGCAAAGCGGAACGGGAGCGCCCGCCGCTGTCCGGCGGGAACGTCCCCAATGGGTGCGGGACCTGCACCGGGGGGAAATCATCGCGTTCGGCGCGTTTCCTTTCACCGTGTTTTTTGCCAGAACCGCTTACGAATCCTGGAAATGGGGATACTACGATAACTTTAACTGGAACAACCGGCGTTACGCGCCCTGGCCGGTCAAGCCCGCCGGAGCGGAACGGCTCTCAAATGATGAATTTCTTGCGGTGATAGGCGCCGCGGCGGGCACGGCGGTGATTATCGCGGTTGTCGATCATATTTTGATTCGTGTCCGGCGTTCGCGTGAGGCGCGGACCGCCGCGCGGCGTCCTCCGGGAGAGGTGCAGGTGGAGACGAGTCCCTGGCCGCCTGAATCCCAGGAGGAACAGAGCGGCGCGGCCGGGGATACGCCCCCGGACGGCGCCGGGGAAAACGCGCCGTAATGCCCGGCGCCGAAAAGGAACACTGGTCGGGAACCGTGGCGATTGACGCGGAAAACGCGATACGGCTTGACCGGTATGCCGCCGAGTACCTTAAACTGCTGTCCCGCTCCCAGATAAAGGCGCGGCGGCTTGAGGCGCGGGTAAACGGAAAACCGGCAAAGATTTCCCGCGTCCTTAGAGGCGGCGAATTCCTTGAATTGTCCTGGCCGCCCGCGCCATCCGTGGAACTGGCGGCGGAGAACCTTCCCCTCACCGTGATTTATGAGGATAACCGCGTCATCGTGATAAACAAGGAGCAGGGAATGGTGGTGCATCCCGGCGCGGGAAATACGCGGGGAACGCTCGTAAACGCCCTGCTCTGGCGGCGCGGCGGACCGGGCGGGGAAGGGGAGGGGATACGCCCCGGTATCGTTCACCGCCTTGACAAGGATACGTCCGGGGTAATTATCGCCGCCTGGGACGCCGCCGCCCACGAACACCTTGCCCGTGAGTTTGCCCTCCACCGGGTAAAGAAAACCTACGCCGCCCTGGTGCGGGGCGCGCCCCCGGCGTCCCGGGGAAAAATTGACGCCCGTATCGCGCGTTCCCGCGTCAACCGGAAACTTTTTGCCGTATCGGGCGATGCGGGAAAACGCGCCGTTACTTTTTATCGCCTGCTCTATGCGTGGGAAGGATACGCGCTGCTTGCGCTGCGTCCCAAAACCGGGCGTACCCATCAGATACGCGTCCACCTCCGGCATCTCGGCTGTCCCATTGTCGGGGACCCCCTGTATGGCGCGGCGGACCGCCGGTTTCCCCACGCCACCCTCATGCTTCACGCGGCGCGGCTTTCCATCGTGCTTCCCGGCGGGAAAACCGGAGTCTTTGCCGCGCCGCTTCCCGCCCGGTTCCGCTGCCTCACGCGGGCACTGGGAAAGCCCCTTCCCCATGCCTGAGTTTCCCGGCCGTCTTGACGACATTAGTCGTCTTGACGACATTAGCCGTCTTGACGGCATTAGCCGTCTTGACGGCTCGTACCGCGTTGGCGGCGCGTATCGCATTGTTGCCGTGGAGGCGGACTGGCTGGTGGTTTGGAAAAACGCAGGCGTACACACGGCCCCGCTTGGGCCGCGGGCGTCCGGGACGCCGCCGCAAACGCTGCTTGACCTGGCGGCGCGGGAATTCCCGGAAGTGCGCGGCGTCCGGGGGCGGCACAGCCGCGAGGGAGGGCTCATCCACCGGCTGGACCTGGATACCTGCGGTCTTGTGCTTATCGCCCGTACCGGGGAGGGCATGGACCTGCTCTCCGCCCTGCAACAGGGGGATCTTATCGTCAAGGAATACGCCGCGCTTTCCCGCGGCGTGGGAAAGAAACTCCCGGGGTTTCCGCCGTATCCGCCGGGAGAGAAAAAAACGCCGCGTTTTATTGAAAGCGGGTTTCGCGCGTATGGGCCGGGCCGTACCGCCGTTCGTCCGGTATTCCCGCCTGAGGGACCGGCGTACCGCACACTGGTACGCGCCGCCGTAACACAAGACGGTTGCCGTCAAGACGGTTACCGTCAAGACGGCGTTATCCGCTTTTCGCTCGAAATACGCCGGGGCTTCCGCCACCAGATACGCTGTCATCTTGCCTGGAGCGGTTTTCCCCTTGCCGGCGACCTGCTCTATGGCGGGGTCTTTCCCGCGCCTGAGGGAAGCCCCGCCCTCAGCGCGGAGGCGATTCGCTTTACCGATCCCCGTACCGGCGCGGAAAAGGAATACCGTGCCGGATAGGCAAAACGCCGTACCGTGTCCGCAGAGATGAGCGCAGGCGCGCCGCGGCAGGCAGGTATGCGCGGCGGGAAAAGCGTTTACCGGAACGGCGTTTCCGTTTCAGCAAATAACCGTATTTCTGATTTCCGCGGCAAGATAAAAAGACCCGGCGGAGAGCGCGGGAAGCCCGGTTTCCCGGCCCCACGCAAGCATGCGCGCGATTGCCTCTCCCGTGTCGCGGATAAAAACCAGTTCCGTGCGGGAACGCAGATTCCGCGCGGAGAGGATTTCCCGGAAAATACCGTAAACCTGTTCCGGCTCGCTTGAGCGGAACCCTCCGGGAGTAGTAATCACTATTTTTGAAAATTCTCCCGCCAGTATTTCCGCCATGTTCCGCGCGTCTTTCCGCGCCGCGCAGCCGAATATCAGTATGCCGCCTTTCCCGTACAGGTCCGTAAACGTTCCGGCGCAGTATTTGATGCTGACCGGCGTGTGCGCGCCGTCGATGATCACAGGCGGCGCATCCTGAATACGCTCAAAGCGCGCGGGCAGGCTGAACGCGGCAAGCCCCCGCGCCGCCGCGTCCGGCCGCAGTTCCGGATACGCGGTTTTTGCCGCGAGTACCGCAAGACCGGCGTTTTTTATCTGGACTTCGCCGGGAATACGGAGCGTTATATCGAGCGGCGCGGAAAAAAAACGGCTGTTCTTGAACGCGAGCGTAAACGTACTCCCGTCCTTTCCGGCGGCGATATTCCGCGCTTCCGCGTGTTCGGGGAAATAAATCAGGGACGATTGTTTTTCCGCCGCCGTATGCCTGAACACACGCAGGGCCGCTTCTTCCTGCTCCATAAGCACAACGGGCCGCCCCGGCTTGATAATCCCCGCCTTTTCGGACGCGATTGCCTCAATGCTTGTCCCCAAAATATCCGTATGTTCAAGCTCGATTTCCGTAATAACCGAAACCAGCGGATCGATCACATTTGTTGAGTCAAGCCGCCCGCCGATGCCGGTTTCCACAACCATAACGGAGCAGGCGGCCCGGCGCGCCGTCATAAAAAAATACAGCGTGAGCAGTTCAAAAAACCCCGGCGTTTCGCCGCCGCCCTCCGCCGCGCGCCACGCCGCGTATGCGGCGGTTCCGGGACGGAGCAGGGAATCGATCAATTCCCGGAGTTCGTTTCCCGTATCCGTGTAGATTTGTTCGTCAAAAAAGCGGTTCCCCCGCGTAATCCGTTCCTGATACGATGACACATGGGGCGATGTATAGCGCGCCGCGTCCTGGCCGGACGCTTCGAGCATCGCCGTAATCATCCCCGTAACGGAACCCTTGCCCTTGGAACCGGCAATATGCACCGCGTCCCGCCCGCGTTCGGGATACCCCGCAAGGCGCGTTAACGTTTGGAAACGCGCAAGCTGGTAACTTTTCTGGTTTTGCCCGTGGTCCTCCGCGATAAAACGCGCGAGCCATGCAAACACATCCGAAGAACGGGAAAAAGCCGCTTTCATTACCGCAAGTATCCACACTTTCCGCCGCTTGGCAAGCGCGTAATACGCGAGCGCGTATGTACTACGCGCGCGGAGCCGTCCCCGAAAGCGCGTCCTCTATGCGTTCAAGCTCCGCTTCTGAAAGCGGCGGGTGGGAAAGCGCGGAAAGATTTTCCGCAAGCTGCGCGGCGGAACTTGCCCCCAGCAGAACGGACGTATTCCGCTTGTCGCGCAGTATCCACTGAATGGCGAGCGCGGAAAGCGTTCTGCCGCCTTCCCGCGCGATACGGTTAAGCGCGTTGAGCGTTTCGAGCAGGCGCGGCGTAAGCTGGGCCGCATTAAGCGTATCGCCCCGGGAAGCGCGGGAACCGGAGGGAACCGCGCCGTCAAGGTACTTCCCGGTAAGCAGCCCCTGCGCGAGCGGCGAAAAACAGATGCACCCCACGCCCTCTGTTTCCAGAACGTCAAGCAGGCCGCGCTCCGTCCAGCGGTCCAGCATGGAGTACTTTGCCTGATGAATCAGGCAGGGTACGCCCCGCGCGCGGAGCAGGGCAATCGCCTTCGCGCTTAACGCGGCCGGATAATTGGAAATACCGGCGTACAGGGCTTTCCCCGCGCGCACCACGCCCGCAAGCGCGTCCATCGTTTCTTCAAGCGGCGTATCAGGATCGGGACGGTGATGATAAAAAATATCGGCATAATCAATGCCGAGGCGTTTAAGGCTTGCGTCAAGGCTCGCCACAAGGTACTTTTTGCTCCCCCCGTTTCCGTAGGGGCCCTCCCACATTTCATAGCCCGCCTTGGTGGCGATAACGATCTCGTCACGGTGGGCAAGCAGGTTTTCCCGGAAAATAACGCCGAAGGAACGTTCCGCGGCGCCCGGCGGCGGGCCGTAATTATTGGCAAAATCAAAGTGGGTTATTCCCGCGTCAAACGCGGCGAGCACCGTGGCGCGGCCGCTCTCGCGGGAATCCCCTCCGCCAAAGTTGTGCCAGAAGCCCAGCGAGATTTCGGGAAGCAAAAGACCGCTCCTTCCCGTGCGGCGGTACTTCATGGACTCATAACGGTTCTTGTTCGCGGTGTATGTCATACCGGCTCCGGTGTACGGGAAACCCCGGCCAAAAGCCCCGGCGTTTTCCCCAGCAATAATAATACGCCTTCCAAAGAGGCGTATAAGGGCCGTTCACAGAATACCGGGAACGCCCTCGCAGGTCAATTACGCACGCGCCGCGTTTTCTTTTGATTGACAAGATTTTTCACGCATGATACATTACCGGAATGGTGTAAAAAAATGGAAATAAAAATGACGTATCGCAAAAATATCCCATGTAATATCCCCCCCCCCCCCCAAGTATACCCGGTAAACGGCGTTCTTTATTTTTCGGTAAAATTGTCAGCGCCTCCGCTCAAAATACCCCTGTTTCCGGTATACCGCCGGTATAGATGTACCTATAAAAGGAGAAACGCATGAACACCAATCTTTTGACAGTACTAAACAAAATCACCGCCGATTACGGCGAGGAGGTTCTTGACGACCCCCGGCGGCTCAAGGCGTTTTTCAGCGACCTTGCCAAAGACGAACCCAAACCCCTGCGCACGGCCTTTGGCAAATGCGTGGAAAGCGGCTTTTACCGGATACTGAAAGACACGAAAACCCCAGAGGAACGGCGGGAAGTGATAGACCGCCTTGCCCAGCGCCTGCGGGACGAAGAGGGTCTGGACAGCGCGCTCTGCGCGGAGGCGCTGGAACTGCTTGCGGCGGCGATCTTCGGGGAAGGGCAGATCGCGCCGCCGCCCGCCCCCGCCGTAGCGGTAACGCCCGCCGCCGCGCCGCCCCCGGTGATGCATGAGAGTCCGGCGGAACCGCCCGCCGCGCCCGCCGCAACGGTAACGCCGCCCGCCGGTGCCGCAACGCCTCCGGCAAAGCCGCGCCGTAAACGCGCCCCCGCGCAGCAGAATGCCGCGCCCGCGTTGCCTACACCCGCCGAAACGACAGCGCAGCCGACACCGGAGCCTGCCGAGACCGCAAAGCCGCCGGAACCGCCTTCCGCGCCGGAGGAAGGGGCGGATGACCTCACGAAATCTGAAACTATTGTTATGATATTGATTTTCCTATTCATGATTGTATGGTGTGTTTTTATTTTTGAAATTCTTGGCTATAAATCAATAGATAATTTATCTGCTGGCGGTTTAGTCCTTTTTGCGGCGGTATTATTTGGTCCATTGGTTCTCTTCGTAATCAGGGTTCTAAATAAAAGGAAGAAGAAACATTGAACGCCAACCTACTGAACGTACTAAAACAGATCACCGCCCGGTACGGCGAGGAAGTGCTGGAGGACCCCCGGCGGCTCAAGGCGTTTTTCAGCGACCTTGCCAAAGACGAACCCAAGCCCCTGCGTATGGCCTTTGGCCGCTGTGTTGAAAGCATGAAACACCGCAGATTATTTAAGCCAATGTATGGAAAACTCCCCGTCTGCCGCCGCTTCCAGTTCGCTGTCTTTGGTAACAAGCGCGGCGGAAAGGATTTTTGCGGTAGCGGCGGCAACACTATCGGCAAGAGACATGGAATACCTAGTTTTGAATCTTCCTGCTTCATACAGGACAGGGAGCGAGATGGTTTCGATGATATGTACCGGTTCGGCAAGGATAGCCTCGACTCTTTTTTTCGCTTCTTCGGTGCCAACTACATACACGCGGTCATAATAAACCTCAAGCAGTTGAACAATACTCATGGAAAGCGTGATGTCCCCGGCCCGCGCCTTTTTAAACAAATCTATAAGCGCTTCACTGCCTTCTTCGCCGTTAAAAAGCGCGAGGATAGCGCAGGCGTCAAGAAGATACCGCACCGCTATGAATCTTCCCGCCGGGATTGTCCGCTTGAACGCAGTTGCCGTTCAATCTGGCCGTCTTCCCGCGCTTTGTCCGACCGCTTGCGCTCAAAATATGCGTCCAGTGTGTCTTTACCCCGGTCAATGCCGCACATTGCCAGTAAAGGCATCATGGCTGCACCATGCGGCGGCGTTTCGGGAGTTACGGTAAGTGCAATGCGCACTTTCCCCTGGGGAAGGGAAAGGGGAAGCGGCACATCGAGTACCAGCCGGTGGTCAGCCGGTATATCAACGGTTTGTTCAATTACCATAAGGAAAGTATAACGTGAACACCAATCTTTTGAAAGTGATCCGGCAGATCACCGCCGATTACGGCGAGGAGGTTCTTGACGCCCCCCGGCGGCTCAAGGCGTTTTTCAGCGACCTTGCGAAGGACGAACCAAAGCCCCTACGCATGGCCTTTGGCAAATGCGTGGAAAGCGGCTTTTACCGCATACTGAAAGACACCGTAACCCCAGAGGAACGGCGTGAGGTGATAGAGAGCCTTGCCCGCCGCCTCCGGGACGAAGAGGGTCTGGACATCGCGCTCTGCGCGGAGGCGCTGGAACTGCTCGCGGCGGCGATCTTCGGCACGACAGATGCCGGGGCCGTGCCGGTATGCGCCGGGTGCGGGGCGGAACTGAAAGCCAACAGCAAATTCTGCCCCGAATGCGGAACGCCGGTACAAGGGGCGGCATCCGCCCCCGCCGCCGCGCCGCCCCCGGTGATGCGTGAGACTCCGGCGGAGCCGCCCGCGCCGGACGCCCCCGCCGCTTCACCGCCCCCGGTGATGCATGAGACTCCGGCGGAGCCGTCCCCGGCTGAACACGCTGCGGTACGCCTCCAATTACTGCAGCCCGCGCTCTGGCAGAAGAAGCACACCCTGCGGAATGTGCTGATTGTGGCGGGAGTGGTTGTGGCGGCGGTTCTGATTATTGGCAAGATGAATACAAAAGCCAAGGTGGATTCATGGTTTAACCAAGGCAAGGAGTATCATCTAAAGGGAGATTTTGACCAGACGATCAGCGCGTTCACCGAGGCACTGCGTATCGATCCCAACTTGGCCTATGTCTACGCCAGCCGGGGCGATGCCTATCGCATGAAAGGCCAATACGATGCGGCGATTAACGACTATGATGCGGCAATCAGGCTTGAGCCCAATTATGCCTGGGCCTACGCCAGCCGGGGCGTTGCGTATAACCAAAAGGCCAAAAGAACCAGGCCATCACGGATTTGGAAAAGGCGGTAAGCCTTGACTCCAATTTTACCTGGGCAAAAGACCGTTTGCGGGAAATCCGGGGGTGGTAAGGAGGTAACAGCATGAACAGAGACGGGAGCAGTCTGCGGCTCATGGTATGCGGACACAAAACGCCTTCG
>JAITGJ010000049.1 GCA_031280705.1 Spirochaetaceae bacterium | reverse complement strand
GCTGAAACATACTTCCTCCTTTCTGTGCCGCCACAGAGTGTTTGTATCACTGCCCAACGGACAGCCTTTTTTATCCGGCAAGGCCGGAGTAATTCCTCATTTCAACATTCCCCGCGCTTTCGGCGCAAACCCCCGAAACCCGCCGACGACGGCTTTTACGAAAAAAACCCGTGTCCATCTGCTCCCCTTGCAGCCTTTTCTTGCATCATCCGGCCCGTAGTGCATCCTCAATCCGGGCCGGATTGATTTCCTCATCCTTACTGGATTAGCTTCTTCATCCAGTCTGGATTAGTTTCCTGTTCCAGCCCGTATCAGCCTGCCGGCTCAACCCGTGTCAAACTCATGGCTATGCCACCGTCAATACCGCGCCGGCCCGTATTGTCCGCGGCTCTTTGAGTACGACGCTTGACCCGCTATACTGCGTTACCGCCTCAACCTGCCACGTTCCCGCGTCCAGCGCGGGGACGATGCCCACAATGCGGCCGGCCGTGTTGTCGGCCAGGTGCCCGGTAACTTTTACCCGCTGGGCGGGATTGGCGGCGTTCACAAAGTAGACCCCGCAGTCCGCGTTGTCCCCGGCAATCTTGATCTTGTGCCCCGCCAGGGCGAACATCCCGCCGGGGGTGAGCGTCTCATTGACGGCTTCGGTCGTTACATCGGTAATCTCCGCGATAAAGCCCGTCGTCTCCGCCACGCCCTCGATCAATACTTCGATATGGCTTGCAAGGTCGCGCAGGGGCTTTAAGGCGCGGAAACTGAAACGGATGGGATGCTTTACCGGGTCATAGTGTTCCAGTTCGTTCTGCCAGGTCCCGCCGATACGGGGGTGCAGACTGAAATAGCCGGTATTGACCGAAAAGCCGTCGCAGAGCTGATAGGCGGCTTCATCGAAGAACTGCTGGACGTGTTCCACGAGGTCCTGGTAGTTCCCCGTAAAGCCGCCCCGGTTTTTAAGCGCCGCGCAGACTTGCCCGATAGTGAGCGAGGCTTCATCGTCCGTGCGGGCTATAAACGCGCCGTCCACGCCGTGGAGGTAGTTGGGGTAGAGCTTCGCCCGTATGCGGTGCAAAACTTCCGTTACATTGTTGATAAGTGCCATGGAGGTCTCCTTTTGTAATTGTTTGGGTATACGATTTATGAACTATCCGCCGTATAACGGCGGGTATTTCCGGGTACGTGGGGTGTGCTAATTCTTTGTAGGATAAGGGTTTGTTTACGGACGCACGGAAAAAACAACCTTGGGGGGGGGGGGGGACCTGGTATGTGTTTTTTTTGCAATTCAGCATATTTGTCCTCATCATGATCCGCCCCGCCTGGTTTCCCCGGCATCCGCATCGCACGGGATAGCGCGTCTAGTAGTATATTAATACGCTTCGTTTGAAACTGTCAACTGCCCAACGTACAAAACCCTGCGGGTTTTGTACGTTGGGCTTGGGTTTTTGCGCTTTGCGCAAAAACCCCGCATATTACGCACAAAGATGCGGATGGTGGGCAGGCGGCGCTCGAACCCTACCCATGCTGATTGGGCAGGGGGGGGCGGGGGAGAGCCGGTGCGAGAAGGGGCCGGGCGGGCCCCATAGGGCAATCAGGCGAAACCGGGGAACAGGGCGTCTATCAGGCTGACGGCGCGCTGAAATTCGTATAATAGGACACAATGCGCTATCTTCGCCGTTTCCGCGCCCAGGGCGGGCGGCAGTTCCATGCCGGAGAGGGTATCAAGCATACTGTTTACCCGGGCCGGGTCTTCTTCCAAAAGCGCGGCGCGGAGGTCTCCAAAAATAGTCCGGTAACCGGCATCCACCGGCGTGTCAGAGCTGTCCGCCGTATGCGCCGGGGAATCAATGGCGGCGGCGATACGGGCCGCCAGCGCCGCAAGATGTTCCGTAAACCCGGATGATTCCGCGGTGAGCAGCGGTAAATCCTTCGCCCGCCCCGCCTGCTCAATGCGGGCCGCCAGAGTGGAAAGTTCCATCGCCCCAATGGTTGCCATGGCTCCCTTGAGCGCGTGTACCTGAACCACGAAAAAATCAAGCGCTTCACCCGCAAGGGTTTCCGTCTGCCGGGCGAGTTCCGTAAGCCGGGGAAGCCGCTCCCGGACATCCTGACAGAAAACGCGGAGTACCGTGCGGTACTCCGCTTCTCCGCCGCCGGACATCATGATGCCCCGCGCCGTATCCACGCCGTCAATAACCAGGGAGTTTTCGGAATCATGCGCTGCCGTGGACGCCGGTTCCGGAGCATATACCCCGGACAGAGGCTGTTCGGGGGGCAGTTTTTTTTCATCGGGAATCCACCGGCTTACCATTTCATCGAGCTTGGGAATTTCGATGGGCTTTGACAGAAAATCATCAAAACCCGCGTCAAGAAACATTTCTTTCATGCCGGAAACCGCGTTGGCAGTAAACGCGATAATGGGCGTGCGGGGGCGGCCGTCATTTTGTTCGGCTTCCCGGATCAGCGCGGCGGCTTCCATGCCGTCCATTTCGGGCATCATGTGATCCATCAAAATCAAATCGTATTGGTTTTCCCGCGTGTATGCCACCGCGGCACTGCCGGAAAGTGACGTATCAATGTGCAGGCGATAGGGCGCAAGAAGCCGCGCGGCAACCGTAAGATTGGTAGCGATGTCGTCTACGATCAGCATGCGCGCGGACGGCGCGGTAAAGCGGATGCCTGAACTTTCGCGGTGCTGTTCCGCGACTGTTCCATTCAAAATATTCGCAACGGGAAGCGTCCAGACCGGCATGGTGATAACGGGCATTTCCCTGCTGCTGTTTCCCGTTATCACGCCGTCCGCCAGCAGTACCACGGTTGCCGGCAGTTTCCGTTCGCCGGCCAGCCACGCCGCTTCTTCCGCCCATTCCGCGGCAACAAACGCCCAGCCGTAGTTTCCGGTCTCGATTTCCCGCGCGAATTCTTCACGGCTCTGCGCGATGTGATAGGGAACACGGAGGCTCCGCAGGGACGATTCCAGGGAATCGGCGTATACGCTCCGGTGTTCCCGCACCAGTACGGGGCGCGCGTTTACCGCTTTTGCGATGGGCGCAGGATCGACAATTTTCTGCGGAATAACTGCGGTGAAAATACTGCCCTGACCGTAGCGGCTTTCCACCGTCAGATCGCCTCCCATCGCCCGGCAGAGCCGCCGCGAAATGGCAAGGCCCAGCCCTGTACCGTCGGCGCTGCGGACCCGGTGGCTGTCAAGCTGAACAAATTCGCCGAAGAGCCGGTCCCGGTCTTCGTCCCGGATGCCGATTCCCGTGTCCGCAACGCGGATGGAAAGGGTAAAAGCGCCGTTGACGCCTTCTTCCCCCAAAACATGAAAACTGATGCTGCCCCGTGCGGTAAATTTTACCGCGTTGGACAGCAGATTCAGTATCACCTGCCGTATCCGTACCACGTCGCCGGAAAGGCGGCCCGGCAGGCGCGCGGCGGCGTTGACAATAAACTGGAGCGGTTTTTCTTCCAGGCGCACACGAATAATATTGATGCAGTCGTTTATGACCGAAGCGATATTGTAGGGCGCGGGAATAATTTCCAGTTTGCCCGATTCAATTTTGCTGAAATCAAGAATATCGTTGATGATGGCGAGCAGGTTCGAGCCGGCCTGCCTGATTTCCAGGGCGTTTTCGTACACTTCCCGGGGAATATCGCTGCGCAGTATCAGTTCCACCATGCCGAGAATCGCGTTCATCGGCGTGCGTATTTCGTGGCTCGTGCTCGCGAGAAAATTGCTTTTTGCTTCCGTGGCGGCTTCCGCCTTTTTCTTTTCCCGCTCAAGCCGCGCGATAAGCACTTCCTGTTCGGAAATATCGTCAATTTCTACGATGGCGCTTTTGAATTCATCGTAGGAATCCCAGATGCAGCGAACGGAAAGATGACAGGACGCGTTGTCCCGGACGGCTTCCGCGCTGAATTCCCCCCCGGAGAAGGCCGCGCCTTTTCTCACGCTGAATGGCGGCGGCGGGCCGCCGTCAAAATGGAACAGATCGCCCAGGGTTTTTCCCCGGATTTCCTGCATGTCCATGCCGAAATAATCCAGCGCGTAATCATTCGCGTAAAAAATACTGCCTGAAATATCAAGGAACAAAAACGGCGTCTGGACCGAAGAAAATACTATCGCCGCCGCCTGCGTTTCAGAAAGGGTTTGCATCTGAATTCTACGGACGAGCACATAAAAAACCAAAAGGCCGGCAGTCTGGAAAAAACAGCCCGCTGTCCGGGAGGCGGGAAACGGGAAGCGGAGCCCCAAAAGGACGCTTCCCACGAGGAGGAGCGGCGATATAAAAATAATGTTTTGTAAATCCCGCCTGAAATGCGGCTTTGAGGAAATATAACAGTCAATCATTCCGGCAAGCGCGAACACCGGGCAGAGTATGTTGAAAAGAAGATACGCATAGTACACAAAATGCGTTTTGTGCGTAATAACCGCCTGGCCCGCCCCAACATGCACCGTAACCAGCATCCCGATAACTATGGGGAACAGAAAAACACAAAACAGAACGGCGATAACGCCGGCGCCGGTACGGACAAGGCGGCTCTCCGGGTAGGTGCGCCGTATGCTCCAGATCATAAGCGGCAGAAACGCCATGGTGGATGCTTCCGCGGCGTACAGCGCGGCAGTGCTTATTGCCGGTGAGTACCGCATAAAGCAAAGCCAGGTGCTGAATGTCCAGATGACAGAATCAATGCCGGCCAGAATGAGCGGCATATTGTTCCAGGGATAGCGGCGGCTGTCATAGATGGCAAAGGCGGCAACGCTCAGGGCGGTGAAACCCGGCAGAAACAGTATATTGATCATGGCGCGCCGTCCAGCACAAACGGCAGGCGGTACACATCCGCTGCTCCATCCACCAGAATGCCGCCCATGCCCAGGGAAAGGGGCAGGGCAATATCCAGATCGTAGCGGTCGCCCACAGAAACGCAGGTTTCAGGCTCTGCGCCGAGAAGCGCGGCCGCACGGAGGAGCGGCTCGCGGGCCGGTTTGGAAACGGCGCAGGTATCAAGCCCGACAATTACCGGGAAGAAAGATTCCGCGCCCAGTACGGACAGGGTTTTCCGCGCGACAGAAACAGGATTGTTGGTATAAATGCCGAGGGCGCTCCGCGCGGAAAGCGCTTCCAGCGTGCGGACCAGTTCCCGGTCGGCGGAAAGAAACTGTTCGGGATGGCAAAGTTCTTCCCGCCACCGTATCGTTTCTTCCAGGGAAATGCCAAAAGCGGCCAGCGTGTTGGCAAGGCTGATTGTTTCGCCCCGGGCGGCCGTCCACGATTTTCTGAAAGCGCGTATTTCCGCGTCCATTTCGTCAAAAGAACAGCCCCGCGTTTCCGCGAGGCGGCGTACAGGGCTTTCGTGCTGCGATGCGATATAATCACTGTTTGTGTACAGGGTATTGTCGAGATCAAAAATAATCGCGGCAACCGTTCCGGGGATCCTGAACACGTTCATGTTTTACTCCGTCCGGTTCTCCGCAAGCAGTTTTTCTATTATTTCCCGGTTCTCAAGCAGTGAACTCAGCGACTGCCCCTCGTGGAGCCGGGAGATGGTCCGCGCGAACAGTTTGGTAATGTTGACACTGATGTACCACCCGCGCGTGAGCAGTTCCTCCTGATACACCGCATTGGTGCCGATGACCCGGTAAAAAAGTCCTTCGGCATGGGCCGCGTCAAAATGCGCGATGGCGCCGCCTGAAAAAAGCGGAAGGCTTACGGCGCAGATAACCTTGCCCGCTCCCTGCTCCTTGAGAAACCGCATCGCTTTGAGCAGCGTTCCTCCCGTCCCGATCATATCGTCCGCCATAAACACCGTTTTATCCCGCACATTTCCGAGCAGCCTGATTTCGGCAATATTGTTGTCCACCGCGTCCCGGGTAACACGCGAATAATCCCGTTCCTTGTACAGGAGCGCGAGGGGCTTTTTGAACGCCGTCGCGTAAAATTTGTTCCGGTCTACCGCCCCCGTATCGGGGGAAACTACCACAAAATCGCCCGTCCGCACTTCTTCAATCTGCGCAAGCTGCCGCGTAATCTGGTAACTTGCGTGCAAATTTTCAAGCTGCATCTTGTTGAAAGCATTGCCGGTTTCCCGCGAATGAATGTCCAGCGTGAGCACCCGGCGCACGCCCATCGCCTCCCAGATATTCCCGATACGCGCCGCCGTAACGCCTTCGCGCCCCTTCTTCCGGTGCTGCCGCGAATACGGATAAATCGGCGTAACCACCGTGATGCGCTCCGCCCCGGCCTGACGTGCCGCGTCAACCGTTACCAGAATCGTCATGAGGTGATCGTTTACCGAAAGGGCTTTTTTGAGGGTTCCCCCGTTGAAGTTTACGGGATAGTGATTTTCCGGGTCCTGGATGATGTACACATCCTTTCCCCGTATCGACTCTTCAATTTCCGCCTTGATTTCCCCGTTGGGGAACCACGTAAAGCGCACGGGTACTTCGATGCGGGGCGCGGCCTCAAAGTGTTCCGGGCCGGCATGACCGGCAAGGGCGTCCCCGGTAAAGCTGATGCGGCGGGCCGCTTCGTCATGGTCAAGCGCATATTTCTCCGCCAGCGCCGCTATGGTCCGCGCGAATCTGCGCCGGTAGTACTGCCGGAGATGCAGGATAACTTCCCCGGCAAAAACTTCGCCTCCAGGGCAGGCAATGATCGCAAGATTCGCCGGGCCGGAATAGTTCATGGATAGCTCAGTGTATCACAAAAAACGCGCGTGTACAAGGGTCCACTCCCCCCTGAAACGCCGGGCTTTTCAGGGTAAAAATTCTCCTATAGAATAGAGTTATAGATATAGAGTATTGTGATGGCAAAAAGACCTGTTCCCGGCATTATCTTTTTCCCGCGTTTCCCGCTGATTGGGGTTTTTTTGGCCTTTTTCATCGCGGCGCCGGTCTTTTTCCCGTCTCTGGAAGCGGCGGAGCGGTTTCACATCAATCTCCGGAACTGTCCGGTGTATTACCGTCTGGGGTTTGACCTTGCGGAAATCCGGCATATTCCGGGAACTGCTTCAACCGGGCGCTGGTGGCGCCTGGATCGCTTCCCCGCGCGGGGGCCGCTCCGGGTGCGCGACCTTGTTATTCCCGGCCTCGCCGGACGGCCCTTTCTTTCCGCGCGGATGCTCCGGGATATGGAATTTACATTTCTGGTTCCCTTTACGCTGGATGCCGAAGGAGACCGGGCGATTCAGGCCGGCGCGACGCCGGGGCTGTTTATCTCCGCCCTGGGGGATAACTGGGAGATTTATCTGAACGGGAGCCTTATCCGCTCGGAACTGTATCTTGCGCCGGACGGCAGTATCGGCGTCCACCGGGCCCTTGAGGAGATTGCGCTTCCGCTTTTTCACGAAGCCATACCCGCGGGCCAGAACATTTTGGCGATCCGTATCGTGGGGGACCCATCGGGACAGCGGACAGGGCTGTTCCGCGCGGGGCCGGTCTACGCCGGCGATTATGACTCGATCCGCGCGCGGCAGACCGCCGGAGCGCTTGTCCGTACCTGGCTCGCGGCGCTGTTTTTTTTCACCGCCGTCTGCTTTTTATGGCTGTACTGTCTGCGCCGGAAGGAATCGTATCACGGCCATTTTGCCGTATTCATACTGGTCTTCCTGGTTCACCTGCTTTCCGGTACGGAAATGGTCCGCGCGCTGATAACCGATACGGCGCTGCTTTTGCGTATTGAGTACGCAAGTCTTTTTTTGATCGCGCCGTTTTTCGGTTTTTTTGCGGAATCCCGGCTCCGTTACGGAGACGGCAGCGGCAGTGCGGAGGGAAAAGGATTTTTTCTCTACATGAAAATTTATTTTTTGGTCTGCCTTGCGGCGGCGGCGCTGCTGTTTGTATTTCCTTTCGGGTTTGAGGCAGATATTCTGCTGCTCTGGAAATGCACCATTGGCCCGGCGGTGCTGCTCTTTTTTGTGCACGATGTTATTCTGGCCTATGCCGCCGCTTCAGCGGAACGGTACCAGGCGGCCCTGCGGGAAAAGAGCAGGGCGGCGAAGCGCGATTTGTATCTTGAAGCGTTCAGGGATTCTGCGGAAGGCCGCCTGCTTGCCATTACGGCGGCGCTTATTGCCGCCGCCATTGTTGACAGCGTTAATGTGCTTTTTTTTCGTGCCGATCCGGTCATCACCCGTTTCGCGCTCGCGGCATATATTTTTGCCTCCATGCTGACGCTGATACGGCGCATTGAGCTGCTTCACGCCGCGCTTGACGGGCGGGACCGGGAGTGCGCCGGAGCGGAAGAAACGATCGCGGCCCTGAAACGCGCGCTGGAAGATGGAGGCGCGCAGCTTGAGCAGAAAATTCACGATCTCACCCAGGCCCACATGCGGATAACCGTCAATACGCAGCATTATCAATCGCTCTTTAACGAAAGCCGGGATCCGCTCGCGGTGCTGGACGGGAATCTCCGTTTTGTTCAGGCAAACAGCGCGGCGATAAAACTGTTCAGCCTTGAATATGTTGATATTGAAAACAGAACGACGCTGATCCCGGCCCTGCCGGACCGGCTGTTTCTGGGCGCGGCGGACCGCGAAATGCGCCTTGAACAGTTCTGGAACAGTGTTTATGCCTTTAGGCTAAACAAAACGCCCATGGAACTGGACGTGTTTACCGCATCGGGGGAACGGCGGCGGCATTTTACGGTTCGTCTTGAATACCGGATTTCGCCGGACACGGGCTTTGAAATATTCGCCCGTTTCCGCCTGCATGACGAAGCGCCGCCGCGCCCCGCGTGAAACGGCTCCCGGCCTCCCCGCGCCGGAGAATTTTGGGCACGCCTTGACGCGCGGCGCACCACGGAGGAGATATGTACAAAATCAGGAATATGCACATAACTGATGAGGCTGTTGCAAAACTTCAGTTTTGCAACAGCAACCGTTAAAAAACGCAGTTTTGCAGCCCGTAGGGCGAAAAACTGCAAGAGCCAGTGCAAAAGTAACCGACTTTTGCAACAGGCTCTGATTACGCGGAAATAATCGATTTGTGGAAAAATACGCCCGGCATAGGCTTGAGCGAAAAAAACGATTCAAGGAAAGCCATAAAAATATTTCTGGAAAAGAATCCCAGCACCTGTTTTGTCGCGGAATGTGAAGGCAAAATAATTGGAACCATCATGGGCGGGAGCGACGGAAGGCGGGGACATATTGGACTTGTTCAATAACCCGGTTGGTTATTTCACAAGTCTTGCAATTTCTCGCCCCGGCGCTGCGCTTTGGGGCTGCGAAATTACGTTTTTTAACGGAAGTTGTTTAGAAACTGAGGTTTCTAAA
>JAITGJ010000042.1 GCA_031280705.1 Spirochaetaceae bacterium | reverse complement strand
AGAACCGCGCCGGGCGGTAAAGAACGCCTGCCCAGGGATAAGGGCATCTCTAAAAACTTCAGTTTTTAGAGATGAACCGCTTAAAAATAAGTAAAAATGCCGGGTATCCGGCTTTTGGCAGTCTTTGTATGAAGGCGGCATATATGGGTTGCCAAAAAGAAGGAGAAAACTTATGGCAAAGAAAGTAGTATTACTGTTGGTTCTCGCGGCGGTTGCCGCGGGAGGGGTTTTTGCGCAGGAGAAAACGGCAAACGTTAAACGAAACTGGGTCTCCGGCGAGGTAAGCCTGATTGGAGCGGGCCTGCGGTATGAGTTCATGATCAACGAGAAATTATCCGTTGGCGTGAATGCCTATTGGTCATCGCTCTTTTTCATTTTTAATGAGCTGGGCGCGAATGCGGTTGCGCGTTTCTATCCCTGGGGCAAAAAATTCCATGCCGGACTTGGCCTGGGTTATGATATCCATACCGGAGTAACAGCGAGGGCAGGGCTTGGTATTGTTCCGGAAGTCGGCTGGAAAATTGACGTGGGCAATCCCGGCGGATTTTTTATTAACCCGCTTGTCCAGTTACCGATTACACTCGGCAAAGATGATTATTGGGGCGCAGGCTTCGGGATAGGCATTGGCTTTAGGGCCGCCATCGGGCTGGGCTGGGCGTTCTAAAGAAGCGCGCATTGATGAGTGTCTGTCCGTAAAGCCGGTTACTTTATGGACAGACTTTGTATTCTTAGAGCCTAAGGAAGCACTGATTTATTCAACCGGGAATAAATCAGTGCTACTTTAATGTGATTTTTTGCAGTTTTCAAAGTGCGTCTTGTCCGTCTTTGTGTAAGACGCTGCCCGGAAACAACAGAACCACGCTGATTGCGGACTTGCCGTCCGGCCCGGCAGCGTATGGCGAGAGGAAAAATCCGCGCATAATGATGAATTGCGCCGGGCGCGGTTCCCTTCCCCCGCGGGCTTCCGCGCCAGTCCCCCACTGTTAAGCCTCCCGGTGAAATCCGCATGGATGCGGATTTCACCGGGTTCGAGTACCGCGCTGGGTTGACAGCGCGCCGCCTCCTCCGGTAGGCTGAACAGAATTGTTCCGAAACCGCGCCAACGGGCGGCGCTTTGGAACAACTTCCGCTTAAATGTTTCTTGAGGGGGATTGGTATGTGTGTCATACATAAAACCACTATGGTACTTGTCGCGGCTGTTTTGGCTTTTTCCGGCTGCGCTTCCACCCGGGTAACGCGGATCGATTCCGCCTCCCGGACGGATCTATCGGGCCGCTGGAACGATACCGACGTGAGGACGGTGTGCGCCACCCTCATCGAAAGCTGCCTCGGTTCCGGCGGCGTGGACGCCTATATACGGGAATTCCAGCGCGCGCGGGGCGGGCGGCGGCCCGTGGTTATCATTGGGGGCTTTGTCAACGCTTCCAGCGAGCATATTGATACGGAGATTATCTCCCGGCAGATGGAAATCGCCATCGTCAATTCCGGGCGGCTTGAAATTGCCGCCTCAGGCGATACCCGTTCGGCGCTGCGGGCGGAACGGCAGGAGCAGCTCAACTGGGCAAGCGAAGAAACCGTGCTGTCTCTGGCAAACGAGACCGGGGCAAACCTCATGCTGACCGGCTCGGTCAGGTCCATCGTGGATCGCGCGAACGGCAAAGAGGCGCGGTCCTATTTTGTGTCCGCCGAGCTTACCAATATCGAAACGGGCAGCCGTCTCTGGATGGACAGCGACAACAGCATCAAAAAAGAGATTCGCCGGGCGTCTTTCCGGCCCTGACATGAATCGCCTGTTTCCGCTTTTCCTCTTCGCGGCGTTTTTGGTTTCCTGCGCGTCGTCTCCCCGTGCGTACCGGCAGGTTGACGCGGGCGTGGCGCGGGGCGATTTTGCGGGGGCGCTTGCCGCCCTGGACGCGGCGCAGGAAGATTCCCCGCCGCTCTATCCGCCGGGAAGCGCCGTGCTTTTTTACCTTGACCGGGGCGTGCTTTCCCATTACGCGGAACGTTACGCCGAATCGGCGGCGGATCTGGAAGCGGCGGAGGACCTGATCCGGGAACTCTACACGAAAAGCGTTTCCCAGGGCGCCGCTTCGTATATTCTTAACGACAATACCCGCGACTACGGCGGCGAAGACTATGAGGATATGTACATCAATGTTTTTGCCGCGCTGGATTACTACCACCGGGGCGATGCGTCCGGCGCCCTTGTGGAGATACGGAAACTGACTGAAAAGCTGTACTATCTCGAAACCAAATACGCGGACGATGTTGAGCGTATGTCTTCGTATGCCGAATCGCGCGTCAGCGGCGTGTCGCTTCCCCCCACGCCCCCGGTGGTACATTTTTACAATTCCGCCCTGGCCCGCTGGTTGAGCGGGATTTTTTACCGGGGAACGGGCGCGTCCGATAACGCGCGGGTTGATTTTTTGCGCCTCGCGGAAGCCTGGGCCGCCGCGCCCGAAGTCTACCGCGCGGACCTTCCCGCATCCCTGGTGATGGCCGGCCCTCCGGGGCGCGAAACCAACGAAGAACTCGCCCTGCCTCCCGGTACGGCGCGGCTTAACATTGTGGCCTTTTCCGGCCTTTCTCCGGTCAAGGTTGAGCGGGATGTGCGGGTGTTTTTCCCCTTTCGCTACGTTCCCGATGCGGTTATCACGGTTCCCGTGCTGGAAGTCCGGCCGAGCCTTATTACCGGCGTTGAGGTTACTGCCGTCAATACCGCCCGCGCGGACGGAGAGGAATCCTATACGGCGCGTCTTTATCTGCTGGAAGATATGGGCGCGGTTATGGAGGCCGCTTTTTCCCGGAAATACGCCGTTACGCTGATAAAAACCTTTATCCGTACCATGATAAAATACATTGCCGCCGATGCCGCGGGGCGTATCGCCACGGACCGGAGCGGGTCGGCACTGACGGGTTTTTTATCGGCCCGGCTCGCAAAGGCGGCCGCCGACATCTCCGAAAGCGCCGACATTCGTTCCGCCCGGTATCTGCCCGCGCTCGCCTGGGCGGGGGGCCTTACCCTGCCGCCGGGGGAATATTCCGTAACCGTGCGGTTTTACGCCGGGCGGGAGCAGGCCGGTCTGGTAACCTGCGCGTCGGTACCGGTGCGGGAGCGGGAAACGAATCTGGTGGAGGCGGTGCTGCTGCGTTAGGGCAACGCTGATTTATTCCCGGTTGAATAAATCAGTGCTTCCTTAGGGCGTGTACGGCCCCGCGCGAGACCCTGGGGATTGCCCCTTGAGGATATCCCCCCCCCCCCTCCCTCAAGCTGCCCCAGGAAGGCCGCCGCGCCGGGAGTGCCGGGCCGCTTACTCCGGCGGAAATGCCAACGTGATGGCGGCAAAAATATTTTCAAGAAAAGCGCTTGACAGAAAAATC
>JAITGJ010000031.1 GCA_031280705.1 Spirochaetaceae bacterium | reverse complement strand
TTTCTCGCCTTTTGGCCGCAATACGCGGTTTCAGGCGGAATCATGCGCTTCCGATTTGGGTATGCCGGAGTGCGGGCGGTATTCCAGAAAACAGTATTCAGGCTGTTCCCGGCAGGGGCGGTATTCTTCCCGCACCGTTACCCACGCCCCGCTGTCAAGTACATCGGGGAAAAAGCGGTCTCCCGCCGGCCGCTGGAATACCCGTGTAACCAGAAGCGTATCGGCATGGGGTATTCCCGCCGCATAGACCCGCTCTCCCCCGGCAAGGTAAATATCATCATACCGGGGCCGGGCAAAATCGAGCGCCGTTTCCAGGGTGGTGAAAAAACGGGGAAACGCGTCTGTGCGGTGCGGGCGGGAACTTAGCACAAAAACGGTGCGCCCCGGAAGGCGCGTACCGGCCACCGGCGGAATGGACTCCCATGTGGTCCGGCCCATGATGACGCAGGCGTTGTTTTTTGAGGTAAGGGCGCGGAACCGGGCGAGGTCCTCATCGAGCCGCCAGGGCAGAGCGCCCCGGTATCCGATGACGCGGTTCAGCGCCGCCGCGGCGATAATGATTACCGGCATTCCGTGCGCATCAAAAGGTTGCTGTCAAAGCGGCGGGGAGGTACTCGCGCAGTTTCGCCATAACATCTTCCATGTCGAGGGGTTTTCCCACATGGCCATCCATGCCGGCTTCAAGGCACTTTTCAATATCCTCCCGGAACACATTGGCGGTCATGGCGATAATCGGTACGGGAGCGGCAGCGGAAGACGCGGCTTCAAGTTCGCGGATTTTCCGTGTCGCGCCGTAACCGTCCAGTTCCGGCATCTGAACATCCATAAAGATGACGCCGTATTTGCCGGGATTTTCCGTAAAGAGCCGTACCGCTTCAAGGCCGTTTTCCGCGCAGTCAATGCCCACATGGGTAGGTTCAAGCAGGGAGATAAGTATTTCCCGGTTAATCTCAACGTCTTCCGCCAGCAATATCCAGCGGCCCGTAAAATCGGGCGTTTTCCGCTCCGCGCCGGCCTGTGGCTGCGCCGCCGCCATGCCCAAACACTCGTTTATGACATCGGCAATGGCGGAAGGGAACAGGGGCTTGGACAGAAACTTGTCCACGCCCGCCGCGCGGGCTTCATCCTCAATGGTGTTCCATTCGGCGGCGCTGATCATGATCACTACGGACTTTACCGGCGAACCGTCCGGCGTCTCCGGAACAGCGTGGTTTTCCCGGATCATCCGGGAAAGCTCGATGCCATTCATGCCGGGCATTTTCCAGTCCACAAAATCAATGTCGTAGGGGCCCTTTTGCCGGATCAGTTCCAGCGCCTCTCCGCCGCCGCCCGCCGTATCGCAGGCAAAACCAAACTCCCCGGCAATATCCGTAAAGTAATCCCGGATCTCGGCGGCATCGTCCACGGCGAGCATCCGCAGGTTGCTCCAGTTCACGCCGGGGGAAAACATACTTTCCGTACCGGTGTCGTTTTCCGCCTGGCGCAGAACCGCAGTAAAAACAAACGCCGCGCCTTTCCCCAGTTCGGACTCAACCCAAATCCGGCCGTTCATCATTTCCACAATACGCTTTGAAATGGCAAGCCCCAGCCCTGTGCCGCCAAACTTGCGGGATGTAGAAGAATCCGCCTGTTCAAAAGAAGCGAAAAGCCGTCCCTGCTGTTCGGTGCTGAGTCCGATGCCCGTGTCGCTAACGCTGACGCGAAGGGCAATGTCGCCGGCAGCGGCGTCGCCGTTACCGGCGTCGCCGTTACCGGCGTCGTCCGCGCTGTTACCGGAGGCGTCTTCCACGAACCGGGCGTCCAGCGTAATGGTTCCCTCTTCGGGAGTAAATTTTACCGCGTTGGAAAGCAGATTTGTAATTACCTGGGCAAGCCGCTGATCATCGCCGAAAAGGTTCCGGGGAATGCGCCGGTCAATGTGGACCGAAAATATCTGCCGTTTTTCTTCTACCCGGAAATTGATCACATTTACTACCTTGCGCAGCATTTTTTCAAAATTGAAATCCGCGAAAGAAAGCTCAAATTTGTTTGCTTCGATTTTTGACATGTCAAGAATGTCGTTGATGACGCCGAGGAGGTGGGTGGACGCGTCCTCAATCTTGTCCAGGCAGTATTCCTTTTTTTCAAGTTCCCGCGAAGATTTGGCGATGGCCGTCATGCCGATAATGGCGTTCATGGGGGTGCGCATTTCGTGGCTCATGTTTGCCAGAAAATCGCTCTTTGCCTTGCTGGCCTGTTCTGCCTGCGCCAGCGCCGCGTCCCGTTCCTTTTCCCGCATGTCGCGGATCGCCGCTCCGGCGATGACGCTGCTCACCGTAGTTACCAGTTGCCGGTCGCTTTCGGTCCATTCACGGGCAGAGGAATGTTCTTCGATGGCGAGTACGGCCCAAAACATGCCGTCCACATACAGCGGAGCCATCATGAACGACCGGACGCCTACGGTCTGCATTACCGAAAAGCGTTCGTCCCGGGTTACATCATTGCAGTAAATCATCGGGACCACGCCGCCCGGAGGTTCCTCAACAGGAAAACTGTTGATAATATCGTTAAGCCCTTCCTTTGTCGGTTCGGTAACAATACTGCCGGATGATGACCAGATATACGCCGCGCGGCTCCGGGCGGAATCCCTTTCGGCGATACCGATAACAATGCGTGTCGCGTTCAGAAACTGTCCGGTAATGCGGAGCGCGTCATTGATCAGGCTTTCCGTATCCCGCGCGGAAATAAAACTCCGGGCAAGGCGGGACATAAGCTGCTGCTGCGCGAAACGCCGGGACAAATTGCGCTCCCGGTTCCGGTAATGGAAAAAAAGCAGAAACCCTGACACCAAAAGAATCAAAATGGCTACCAGGAGCAGCGCCGCGAGAACCAGGCTCCGCGCGCGGGTACTGAGCAGCTTCTCATCGCTTACGTCCACACCCGCGATATGGGTAACGTTTCCGTCTTCGTCAAATATCGGGGCAAAGGATGTAAGATATCCAGTCCAGCCGATGGAATACCCGCCCAGTTGGGTGGCGACGGGGGCGCGCTCCACAATCGCCCGCCGTACATCGTCCTCTACTTCCAGAATTTTTGTGGTAAGGTTGTAGGAGTCTTCCGTCAGGTCATTGTCAGCAATGGCCTGGAGCGTATTGCCGCCGGGGAGAATACGGTAATAATAGACATATTCCAATTCATACGTTTCGGCAAAATGGACAAGCCGTGTTTTGAGTTCCTGGTAGCCGGGCTTTTCCATGTCTTCCGGCTCCATATACTCGTCCAGTTCCGCGCCGCTGATAAATTCCGCCGCGGTCCGGCTCGCCGTAACCAGCCGCGCGCGAATCGTGTCCACAAGATATGCGGAAATATACATGGTAAGATTGGACATATAAACGGCGGCGCCCAGGACGAGGAGCGCGCCCAGGGTATAAACGATAAAGCCAACATTGTCCCGTATTTTTTTTCTCATATCATTCATTTTCCGGTAATGGCAGCGCCATTCCCAAAAACTGATGTTTTGGGAATGGCCTCAGTAATATACCCCGGCGCGGGCGGCAGCCGGTTTCAGCCAAAAAGCGCGATGGGCGTAAAGGTATCCACCTTGAGCGACGCGCCGCCCACAAGGGCGCCGTCAATATCTTCCTTTGCCATAAGCGCCGCGGCGTTGTCGGGCTTTACCGAACCGCCGTACTGGATGATAATCCGGTCCGCGGCATCCCCGCCGTACAGCCGGGCAATTACCTTCCGCACAAAAGCATGAATCGCGCCGGCGTCTTCGGGCGTTGCGGTTTTCCCCGTGCCAATGGCCCACACCGGCTCATAGGCGATAACCACCCGGTCCAGGTCCGCGGCGGCCACGCCTGCCAGCCCTGCCACGGTCTGCGCCTCACAAACCGCCTCCGCCCTGCCCGCTTCGCGCTCGGAGAGGAGTTCCCCTATGCAGAGAATCACCTCAAGGCCGTGCGCAAGGGCCAGTTTCACCTTTTTATTGATAAGCGCGTCTTCTTCTCCGTAACTGTGCCGGCGCTCACTGTGCCCCAGAATTACCGTTTCCACCCCCAGATCTTTAAGCTGAAGCACGGAAACTTCTCCCGTGTGCGCGCCCTGTTCCTCCGGGGCCATATTCTGCGCGCCGAGGCGAATATTGGTTCCCTTGAGAATGGGGGCCACAGTTTCAATCAGCGTAAAACTGGGGGCCAAGAGGTACTTGTGCCGGCCGCCCTTGAGTGCGCCCGCAAGCGCCTTTGCGAGTTCCGCCGCTCCGGCGCGGGTCATGTGCATCTTCCAGTTACCCGCGATATAGTACGGTCTATTGCTCATCTCTCTACTCCTTGCGTTGCCCGGTCCGCCGCCGGGCTGCTTCTAGCCCCGGCACACCTCGATGCCCGGAAGTTTTTTGCCCTCCAGAAGCTCAAGCGACGCCCCGCCGCCTGTGGAAACGTGGCTCATGCGGGAGGCAAGGCCGAACTTGTTGACCGCCGCGACGGAATCCCCGCCGCCGACCACGGTAATGGCCCCCCGCCCTGTGGCTTCCGCCACGATCTTTGCCACTTCTTCCGTACCATGGGCAAAGGCGTCAAATTCGAATACCCCCACCGGGCCGTTCCACACAATGGTTTTTGCCCCGGCAAGCACCTCCCGGTACTTCGCGAGTGTTTTTGGCCCCACATCAAGACCCATAAGGCCGTCCGCGAGGTCCGCGCTGTCCACGGGAATGGGTTTCGCGGCGGCGTCAAATGTTTCCGCGGCAACCTGATCCACGGGAAGCACAATCTCCGCGCCGGTCTTTGCCGCCGCGTCCAGAATACGCTTTGCCGTATCGAGCTGATCATCCTCCACC
>JAITGJ010000290.1 GCA_031280705.1 Spirochaetaceae bacterium | reverse complement strand
GGAACCGGTGCGCCCCCCGGAACGCCGGAAACCGGTCCGCCCCATGAGGCAGCCGCGTCCCCGAATACGTCAAGTATAATACGCCTTCCCCCCGCCGGCAAATTTTGAAGGCCCTTGGCCGGGCCGTCTGGCCGGGTCCCCGTCCCGGCGGGCGTTCAGCGCGGGAAAAGCGGAGAAGTTCCCCGGAAGGAGACGTAGAAATGCAGTTCGTGGAGCGTATAGCCCGATCCGAGGCCGCGCCCCAGCCTGAACCGGTTTGTGGCGGCGGCCCCTATCGCCGTACCGCCGTACCGCGCCTCAACCCCGGTCTCAAAACTGATGCTGGACCACTCGCCATGCGGCGCCGAAAAATCCGGACGGACGGCAAAAGACAGCCTGAAAAAATCGAAAAAGTCCGCCTCCAGCGCCGCCCGCACGTACAGGGTATTATCCCCGGTATAGAACATGGAAATATAATCAAAATAATGTTCTTGCAGCACCGGCTTGACGTTGAAATACGTTTTGGGCTGCCAGGCGATCTGGACCGCCGGCGTCAGGGTCAGCCGGGGAAGCGCCGGAAAGGACTTCCGCCAGGCAAGGTATATATCGCAAAAGGCCCCGTCCAGGCCGTTATTCGGGGTCAGCCCGGAGCCGATAACGATATCGTGATCGCATTCGTGCCGCGCGCCCGCGATAAAATCGCGGTAAAACAGTTCAAGCCCTATGTTGAAATCGCCCCGGTAGGGAGCAAAAAAAATAAGATCCGCTTTTGTTTCCCGTATTTCAATGCCGGTATAAAAACGGGCGTAGCGGCCGATATAAAAATCAAATTCCGCGCGCTGGATATACGCAAATTCAAATTCACGGGACGGAACGGAGCCGGGAACCAGCGGCGTATGCTCCATGGCCATGAATGACACCGGCATTATTCCAACATACAAAAGCCACCCGGCTAAAAATAGATTGGCCATACTTCCTCCGTTAAAAATGCGCGTTCCGGAAAGCCTTCCACCGGCAAAAGCGGCGTCCGCAAACCAGGGCTTCCTGCCGCGCCTTCGCCGGAACGGGAAGGCCGCACGGAAGCCCGGCGGGAGGGCGTCCCAAAGGTCTCCGCCGCTTAAATTATTTTTCTCGTTTTCCCGCAAAAAAACCGCGAAAAATCACATTAAAGCAGCGCTGATTGCGCCATATATGGCGAATTCCCGGTTGAATAAATCAGCGCTACTTTAGGATATACACGTTTTCCCGTGGGAAGCGCAAGTGCCGGGCGCAGCGGTTCCGGAGCAAACCGCCGGGGTTCGTTAAGGCGCGCGTCCGGGGAGAGGGACACAGGAGGATCTTTTGCGGTTCCGGCGTATTTTGGCCGAACATTATATGAGGGGACATTGAACAAGCCCGCGCGTCATGCGCCGTAATACCTGGAGTTGTTCTGAAACTTCGCCAAATTGGCGCAGTTTCAGAACAACTTCCGCTTAAAAAACCGGTATGCGGCGCCTGGCTAATTTTCAGGCGGAAGTTGTTTACCAACGCTCCCAGAGGCACCGGAGGAAGCGCCATGACCGTACCGCCGTCAAAATTACCGATACTCATCGTCCTGATCGCGCTCGCCGGAACAGCCTTCGCCGCCCCGGTTACACGGGAACATCTGGACGGCGCTTCTCCCGCCGCCGTGCGGCGGGCGCTGGTTGCCGCCGCGGAAACCTGGCTTGGGACGCCGTACCGTTACGGCGGCGCGGACCGGCGGGGCATGGACTGCTCCGGGTTGATTTACGCGAGTTTTCTTGCGGCGGCAGGGTTGAGTCCGCCCCGGACAGCGGAGGCCCTGTACAACTGGGCTGAACCCATCAACCCCGCACGGCTCGCGGCGGGAGACCTCGTTTTCTTTATTACCGGCGGCGCGGGCGTTTCCCACGCGGGGATTTATGCCGGAGACGGGCGTTTTATTCACGCCGCGTCGGACGGCCCGCAAACCGGCGTAATATATTCCCGCCTGGACGAGGCGTACTGGCGGCGGACCTTTGCCGGAGCCGGGCGGGTCCTTCCCCCGGCCCCCGGCGCGGAAGAACATGACGGCGAAGCGAATCCCGGCCAAACCGCCCGGACGAAGCGGGCTTTTTTTACCGCTTTCGGCCTCGCCGTTACCTGGGGCGGATTTTTACCGGATTCCCCTTCCCCGCTGCGGGGCGCGGCCGCTCAGGTCCGGGCCGGTTATCAGGGGCTTTTCCACAAGGATAACCTGACCGCGCTGGAATTACGCCCTGAATGGGACGGCGCGCTGGGAGTGGTCCGCCTCGGCGCGGCCCTCTCCCTTGGCAACGAGCGGCTTCGTGTTTTTGCCGGACCAGTCATCACGCTGGGCGATCCGGTCCTGACGGTTGACGGCGAAACGTGCCCCTACCGGAGCCCTCGCTGGCTGGGCGCGGCGGGTGTATCCGCGTCCCTGCCCCCGGTCAAAGCGGGCCGGGGCGCGTTATCCCTGTTTGGGGAGGCGTGCTGGCAATTTTATACCCCCGAAGGCGATCAGACGCGGAACCCAAAAAACGACATGGCGGCCAATCTTCGCCTTTCCCTGGGTCTTTCCTTCACGCTGTTTTGGCCGGCAGGGCGCGGAGACGCGCATTGATGGACGCGGCGCGCGCCATGGCGCATACGCGCCCGCTTAAAGAAGCGATTCTCCAGGCGGCGCGGGACGCGGGCTTTGCCGCCGCGCGTATACTCACCGGGCTGCCCGCGCAAAAAACCGGACATCCCGCGCTGCTCGTAACGGCCCTCTCCTACGGAAACGGCGAAGAAGACAGGGGCGCGGGGGAAGACCCGGACGCGGTACTTATCGCCCCGTTTGCCCGGCGGAATTATTACCGGGAGGCGGTAACGCGGTTCCAGCGCCTCGCTTCCGGCTTCCGCCGGGATTTCGGC
>JAITGJ010000285.1 GCA_031280705.1 Spirochaetaceae bacterium | reverse complement strand
TCGCCCGTATCAATGGCAGCGGCGCCACCGGTCTCGGCGTCGCCGTTACCGGCGTCCCCGCTTCCGCTGTCTTCGCTGCCGGCCGCGTCATTGCCGGCGGTTCCGGCCGCGTCTTCTTCAACAATTTCAACGTATTCCTCGATTAACTTCCGCACCGAATCGAGCTGTTCGCCCGTTATATGCGGGAGCGCGGCGGCCGCGTCCGCCTCCAGCGCGAGGAAATCTTCGATATAATCAACGCCCGCTTCGAGAAGGGCATCCGCGAGGGCCGGATCGATGCCGGGAAGCTCCGCGATACGGGAAATTTCCTCGCCGTAATCCTCCCCGTCGCCGAACAGTCCCGCCGCCGCTTCCCGCGCCGCCGAAGAAATATCCATTTCCGCAAACTGGGAATCGGTTTTGACATCAATATTCCAGTCCACGAGGCGGTTGGCGAGGCGCACATTGAGTCCCTGCTTGCCGATGGCCAGCGACAGTTGACCTTCGGAGACGACGGCCAGGGCCTGATGTTTTCCCTCATCCAGAATGATCACGTCCCGCACTTCCGCGGGGGAAAGGGCGTTCTTAATAAAACGGCGCGGATCGGGATCGTATTTCAGAATATCTATTTTTTCGCCCTCAAGCTCCCGGATGACCGACTGAATCCGCTGGCCCTTGAGTCCCACACAGGCTCCCACGGCGTCAACATCATCGCGGTTGGAGTAAACGGCGATTTTGGTGCGGTAACCCGCTTCCCGCACGATTTTGTGAATCTCCACGGTTTTATCGTAAATTTCCGGTACTTCAAGCTCGAAAATAGCCCGCACAAAATCCGTGTGGGTGCGGGAAAGAACGATCTGGAGGCCCGTGGACGTTTTGTTTACCTCCGTGATCAGCGCTTTGATCCGGTCGTTTACATGGTAGGATTCCCGGGGGCTCTGAAATTTTTTGGGAAAAATTCCCTCGATTTTGCCGAGGTCAACATAAATCGTGCCGTTCCGCTCCCGCTGGTAGTAGCCGATAATGATTTCCCCTTCTTTGTCCTTGTATTCTGAGTACAGGCTGTCCTTCTGAATGTCCCGGATCGTTTGGCGGGCGGTTTGTTTGGCGTTCTGCACGGCGATACGGTCGAATTCCCGCGGGTCTATCTCGATGAGGAGTTCGTCGCCTATCTCCGCTTCCGGATCGAATTCCCGCGCTTCTTCCAGTTCTATTTCCGAGACCGGATCGTATACCCCGTCAACGATTCTTTTCTGTGCGTAAATCGAGACTTCACGATTCTCGTCATTCCAGCGGACAATGGCGTTGTCCGCATTGCCGAAGCACCGTTTGTAAGCCGCAATAAGGGTATTTTCGATGGTTTTGAGAATCAATTCCTCGGAGATACCCCGGTCCTGTATAAACTGGTTTATCGCTTCCGACATATCCGTTGCCACGGTCATAACCTCCCCGCGCCGGGCCGAACGGCCCGCATAGTAAAATTACGCTTCTTTATTCAAGCCGGTTCCGGCAGCCGGTTCCGGTAGCCGGTTCCGGCAAGCCGCCCCGGCCCGTGCTTGAAAGCACGCTTTCAAGCGCGCTCTCGAGCGAGTGATCCAGCTTCGCCCGGGCGATGACGTCAAAGTCAAGCTCAACAAGGCCCGCCGCCGTTTCAAGGCCAATGCCCGTTTCGTCTGCCCGGCGAAGGATGCCCGCCTCCCACGCGCCCGTATCGGCGCGGTAACAGCGCAGCCCCCGGCCCATCCAGACGGGAAATTCCGCCGCGTCCCTGATGGCGCGGTTGATCCCCGGCGAGGAAACTTCCACGGAAAGATTTTCCTCCGGGAAGGCCAGCGCAAGCCGGGGCAAGATGGCGCGGTGCGCCGCCGCGCAGTCGTCAACGCCTACCGCGCCCGGCTTGTACACCGTCGCCCGTATCTGGACCGCGCCCTCGTGTCCCCGGCCCCGGGGCGTTACCGTCAGTTCCACCAGAACCATGCCCAGTCCCGTGATGACCGGCTCTATCATATCGAACACCGGATTTTCCGGCTTCGGACCGTACCGCATCCTCCCGCTCCGTCTGATGAGGGATACATCAACGGCTCCCCAACAAAAAGGGGCCGTTTTGCCGGCCCCCTGTCAAGAGTACCTTGATTGTCGCTTTATCTTACCACGAGGGGCGCGTATATGTCAAGCGGGTGTGCTCAACATCCGCGTCCGTGCGGAGGGGGGCCTGGCGGGGGAGCCATGAGCGGACCGGCGGAAGGGGGCCGGAGCGCGGGAATGGCGGCCCGGATAAGGGCCTTGCCCGGCGGATTTGTCCGGCCCGCCGGCTGCCGCCGCCCGGGGCAAGACGCCGCAACGCGGCGTATACGGCGGACAAATTCCGCTTAAAATGATCTTATTGCTGATATTCAGCGCAATGGTTTTTGAAGGGTACCGGCAGGCCGGAGCCGTTACGGCGCATAAAAGCATACAGACGTCATATCGATGACGCAAACCGCCGTGTCTATACCGGCGACGAAAAGCAAAATCCGCGTGTCATTTCCGGTAAAGGCCATTGGACTTGTTCAATAACCCGGTTGGTTATTTCACAAAACTGACCGTGAAAATCCTGTCTCTGCGCCGTAGACGCGCCCTGTTATTTTTATCCGGCGTCTCCTCCGGCGGACCTGTCCGTCATGCGCCCTGCCATAACGCCCCGGCCACCCTTGACGGACGGAAGACGGCGGTATATAGTAGAGCCGTTTAGAAACGTTCGCTCAAAATATGGGCGAAGCGGCAGCGGGCGTTCTTCAGAGCGCCGCCGTTATTTTTTTTACGGGACGGAAATAATGCGTTCTTTTTGTTTTTTTCGGTCAAAAAGGGAATTTTTTGTGCGGGGCGTTTTGTGCGCCGCCGTGTTTTCCTTCTCTGCCCTGGTTTCCTGCGATACACAATACTACGCGGTTACGGTAAAAAATAATTCCGCTAAAACGGTATCATATACCTACAACGGCGGTTCGCGCAGCAGCCTTGTTCCCGGTGGAGAAAAAACCTATCAGGTAACGGCGTTTACGCCGCCGCCCGCGGATGTTTCCGTGGATCAGGGCGCGCTCAGTGTCCGCATGGAACAGGGACGGGAGGGGTTCGTTTTTGACAATGCGGCTTGGCTTTCGCTTGAAGTTACCAATACGCTTTCCGTGCCCGTTACCATAAAGGCCGGCGAATATATTGAAAAGAGCGCTGGTCCCAATACGACGGCGTTAACCATCGAGGCGGACACGACCGTAAATACCGGTATCGTTATATACACCCGTAATCCTGTGTTTACCGCAATTTCCGGCCATCCGGTCATGTTCGCATGGAGTATTATTGAAGCAGAGGGAGCCGAAAAGATGGCGGTGATAATCCGCTAAGACCCGCGCGGAAGCGTCCACGCCCCTTGCCGGGGGCAGCGCGGGCTTGTTTTTCGGAGTAAAGATGATGACCGGAGATGATCAGGAAGAAATTCTGATTGTAGAGTGGGACAAGAGATATTCCGTTGGCATTCCGCTGATAGATGAGCAGCATAAAGCGCTGATTCAGAATGCCAATACGCTCTATCAGGGCTGCCGTGCGGGGGGCGATGACGAGCGGACGGCGTACTTTAACCGCGCCGTAAAATCCGTGGTGGATTATGTAACGTATCATTTTTCCGCGGAAGAAAAAATGCTGGAAAGGATACGCTACCCGGAACTGCAGCGGCATAAAAAACAGCATGAAACCTTTGTACAGAAACTCCTTGATGATGTAAAGGAATATGGGGAAGGGAAAAAATTCGTGCCGAATAATTTTGTGCGTTTTCTCCGCGACTGGATACTTTCCCATATCGCGGTGGAAGATACCAAATACGCCCGCTATCTTATGAACCTCAAAAAATCGGGCCGCCTTGGGGAACAGCTCAAGCGCTCTGAAGCCACCGCGTAGGTTCCGCGCCGCCGTGCGGATCGTCAGCGGAACACCTCCCGGAAAAAAAGGTGGATACTGTCCCAGAGCCGCCGAAAAAAATGTCCCCGCGTTACTTCTTCCGCCGTAACAAGCGGTATGACGCGGAGTTCTCCCGCGCTGTCGGAGAGGACGGCCCGTCCGGCGGGGCTTCCCGCGGGGAGGGGGGCGATCAGGGGATCGAGGTATTCAATGGCGGCAAAAAGCCGCCGGCCCCGGTGCGCCTGCACGGTGAAGGGGAGGGGTTCGGCAAAGGTAACCGCGGCCGTATTGCGCGCCCCCTTCCAGACCCGCGCCGGGGCGGGGGCGTCCAAAAGCGGGCGCAGGGTCTTGAAATGGGCAAACCCCCATTCAAGCAGGGCTGTCCCGTCCGCGTTGCGTATCCGTTCCCCCGCGCTGCCTGTCGCGGGCGCGCCCAAAATCACCGCGATAAGGCGGGTTCCGTCCCGCTCCGCGGTAAGGGCGATATTGTAGCCCGCCTCGTCGATATAGCCCGTCTTAAGGCCGTCAACGCCGGGAACCACGCCAAGAAGGGGATTCCGGTTTTTCTGGACGCGGGTACCCGGATCGGCCCGGTAGATGAGGGGCATATTTTCCGCTTTCGGATATGCGAATGACGGCGCGGAATGTAAAAAAGCGAGCGTCTCCGGGTGGAGCGCGATATACGCACGGCAGAAAAGGGCGAATTCTTTTGCCGTGGTGCTGTTGTATTCCGAAATGCCCGACGGCTCCACAAAATGTGTTTTGAAGAGATTTAGTGAGCGGAATTCATTGTTCATCATGGCGGCAAATTCGTCGATGCCGGGGGCAAGGTGCAGGGCCACCGCCGCCGCCGCGTCGTTTCCCGACGAAACGGCCAGCCCCATAAGAAGTTCCCGGAGCGTTACGGTCTGTCCGGGTCCCAGGAACATCAGGCTTGACCGGGGCGGCTGGTTCCGCGCCCAGGCCGCCGGGGGAAGCGCAACCGTTTCATCAAGACGCCGCCGGCCCGTCTCCACTTCCATGAGCGCGAGGTGTATGGTAACAAGTTTGGTAAGCGAGGCGGGGGGAATTTCCTCTCCGGAATTTTTTTCGTAAAGCGGCGCCGCCGTTTCCGCGTCCATAAGATACGCCGCGCGGGAACCGGTTTCCGGCGCGGACGGCTCACCGGCGAATCCGTAAACAGACGCACTGATGAATCCGTTTGCGGATTCATCAGTGAAAACACCTGTCGTATCGCCGGCAAAAAGGCCGGCGTCCTTTGCACCGGAGACGGCGAAAACAAGGCCCGCGAGGAAGAAAACACAAATCCGCACGGGAAGGGAACCTGTTCCGTGCCGGGAGAAAACACTGTTTTTTTCGGTACGTTTTTTTTTCATCATTTCTGCGGAGTGCCGTAACGCGCGGAACAGACGGCGCTAGAAATCCGCCTGTCCGGCTGCGCGGGGATAGGGAATGACGTCGCGGATATTGGCCATGCCGGTAACGTACTGGATGAGGCGTTCAAATCCCATGCCGAATCCCGCATGGGGAACCGTGCCGTAACGCCTGAGATCGAGATACCACGAATAATGTTCCGTATCCATTCCCGTCTCCCGCATCCGTTCCGTAAGCCGGTCCAGGTTATCCTCCCGTTCCGAACCGCCGATAATTTCCCCAAGCCGGGGAACCAGTACATCCATCGCCCGCACCGTTTTTCCGTCATCGTTTTGCTTCATGTAAAACGCTTTTATTTCTTTTGGGTAGCCGGTAACGATGACCGGCCCTCCCGCTGTTTTTTCGGTAAGGTACTTTTCGTGTTCGCTCTGGAGATCGCATCCCCAGGAGGGCCGGTAGTCAAACGCCGCGCCCGCTTTTTCAAGTTCCTTTATGGCATCGGTGTAGGTAATGTGCGTGAAGCGCGATTCTGCCACGAGGCGCAGGGTTTCTGTTATTCCTTTTTCGATATGCGCTTCAAAAAACGCAAGGTCTTCCGCGCAGTCGTTGAGCGCCGCCGTGAACAGAAATTTGAGAAAATCCTCCGCGAGGTCCATGTTTCCGTCAAGATCCATGAACGCCGTTTCCGGCTCTATCATCCAGAATTCCGCGAGGTGGCGGGTGGTATTGGAATTTTCCGCCCGGAATGTTGGCCCAAAGGTGTAGACCCGGCTCAGGGCCGCCGCGTAGGTTTCCGCCTCAAGCTGTCCTGAAACGGTCAGAAATGTTTTTTTGCCGAAAAAGTCTTTTGTGTAGTCCATGCCGTCAGGCGGACTGCCCGGCGTGCCTGAGTCAAGCGTGGTAACCTGAAACATCGCGCCCGCGCCCTCGGCGTCGCTCGCGGTGATCACCGGCGTATTGAGGTACTGATAGCCGCGTTTCTGGAAAAATTCATGCGCCGCAAAGGCGAGCCGGTTCCGCACCCGCGCCACCGCGCCGAACGTATTGGTACGCGCCCGCAAGTGGGCGATCTCCCGTAAAAATTCAAACGAATGCCGCTTTTTTTGCAGGGGATAGGCGGGAATACCGCCCGACGCCTCCGCGGGGGCTTCTCCCAAAACCGTAATACCGTCCGCGGCGATTTCCACCGTCTGGGAACCGCCGGACGCGGTGAGGCGTCCTGAAATTACCACCGCCGCGCCCGTTGTTACCCGCGCAAGGGCCGCCGCCCACGGCGCCGCCTCCCACGCGGGATCGCCGCCTGCCGGAGGGGCCGCGAAAACGCACTGAACGCTTCGCAGACACGAGCCGTCATTTACCTCAAGAAACGAAAGGTTTTTGAGGTCCCGCCGCGTCCGCACCCAGCCGTGGACGCGTAGTTCCCGCCCGTCACCGGGCAGCGCGAGGATTTCCTTGATAAGCGGATCCGTCATAAAACCACTCTACACCGGGAACGGGAAAAGTTGAAAGAGGGTTGGACACCGGTCCGCCTCTGCCCGGCCACGCGCGGTGCGCCGCTGCCCGCGCTCCGCCTTCCATGCTGAACGTTCCGGCAACATGTAAATACACGCCTTTTCCATGCATAGCAGCGTTATTTCCCTCAATTAATGCCGATCCAATGCCGATCCGCTCATGCGAAAAAACCGGGTTATCCGTTCCAATTTGACCGTTACGCGGCCAAATTCCGCTCCTATCCCTCTTCACTTACTGCACGCGGAAGCGGACAATGACAATGCCGCTGCCGCCGGTATGTCCTGGTTTTGAAAATGCCGCGCCGCCCGCACCGCCGCCGCCGGTATTTTCGCCGCCGTCAGTACCCGGCCAACCGCCGCTCGCGCCGCCCCCGCCCCCGCCCTGACCGCCTGTGCCGCCGCCACCGCCGCCACCGCCGCCGCCACCACCGCCATAGTAAGTTGACGTTCCGGTTATGCCACTTTGTACGCCGGCTCCGCCGTTACCGCCGTAACCGCTCGTTCCCGCGCCGCCGCCATTGCCCGCCCCTGCGCCGCCGCTGCCAAAATTTCCACCTGCGGCGCCTCCGG
>JAITGJ010000258.1 GCA_031280705.1 Spirochaetaceae bacterium | reverse complement strand
TGGGGTTCAGCGGTTCCTTCAAAAACAGAAAGGCCGCCGCCAGGGTAAGGACGATGCTGCCCTTGTCGATGGGAACCACCCGGGACACCTCCCCCAACTGGATCGCCCGGTAGTAGCATATCCAGGAAAGCCCTGTGGCCAGCCCCGAGAGGACCAGGAAGACAAGGCTTTTCCGGGAGATCGCCGGGATCCCCTGGTGGGCGCCGGTGGCGAACACGATGCCCCAGGCCAGCGCCAGGACCACGACGGTCCTGAGGGCGGTCGCCAGGTTTGAATTGACCCCTTCGATACCCACTTTTGCAAGGATACTGGTCAGCGCGGCGAACACCGCCGAAAGAACGGCAAAAACCAGCCACATAGACACCCCCTTGGTCCCTTGCCCAACAACTGATTACGGACCTCATGTCCGGCGGCATGTAAGCAGCGGTTCCCGGACAACGCCGGGTTAGTATAGCGGTAAATCCCCGGCGGGAAAATACCGCGGCAGGGCAGTCCGGGCATTTTTACAGACCCCCTCCGGCGCGGTCAATGGACATGTGGGGAAAACTTCACTATGTTATAATCATGCCGGAAACGATTTGCCTGTATAATGGAACGGTACTTACGGGTTTTGCGGCGATGGAAGACTGCGCGGTGCTGGTTGAGGACGGCCTGGTGGCGGATGTGTTTTCCCACCGGCGTTTTGATCAAAAACAATTTACGCCCGCCGCCCGTCTTATTGATGTCGGCGGCGCCTACATCGCCCCCGGATTCATCGACACCCACATTCACGGGTACGGCGGATACGGTACCGATGACGCTTCCACAGCCTCCGTGCTGGAGATGAGCCGCCTCCTCGCCACGCGGGGCGTTACGGCCTTCAATCCCACGCTGTACCCCTCGCCGCCCGGTGAAATGCTGGACGCCGTGGCCCGGACCGCCGCCGCGATGGGCCGCGAGAAGGGGGCGCGGATCATGGGGCTTCATCTGGAAGGCCCCTTTCTTTCATCGTCCAAACTCGGCGTGCAAAAACCCGAAACATTGAGCCCCGTGGACCTGTCCTATATGGAAAAACTCTGGAACGCGAGCGGCGGGCACATCGTCAACATGACCGTCGCGCCGGAAATCAGAAAGATGCGGGACCTCGCCCTGTTCTGCATCAAGCGGGGAATTATTTTGCAGGCGGGCCACACCGACGCGAAATACGAAAATATGGTTGAAGGGATGCAGGCGGGCATTCTCCACGCGACGCATCTTTTCAACGCGATGAGCCGTCTGGATCACCGGGACCCGAACGCCGCGGGCGCGGTGCTGATCCACCCGGAAATGTCCTGCGAGATTATCGCCGACGGCTTCCACGTCCACCCGGACCTTTTCAAGCTGCTGCTCCGCGATAAACCCGTTGACCGCATCATCCTGGTAACGGACAGCCTTAAACCCACGGAACAGGACGCGCCGCCGTTCTTTGCCAACGGCGAAGAAGTCGTTTTCCAGGACGGTATTTTCCGGCGAAAAAGCGACGGCGTTATCGCCGGGTCGGCCCTGACCATGATCCGCGGGATAAAAAATCTGGTCAAATTCGGCTTTAGCCTGGATGATGCGGTAAAGACGGGCAGTTTCAACCCGGCAAACCTGATGCGCTACCGGGGCAAGGGCGCGATTGTGCCGGGATACGACGCGGACCTGGTCGTTTTTGACGATCAGTACGCCGTGCGGGCGGTGATGGTGGGCGGCGAAATAACATACGAAGCGCAGCCGGACGGCGCGCACGGCGCCGGAAATACGGTTCATGCGATGGCGTGAATGAAGGAGCAAATATGAGATTGATAATACACCCGGACTACGAGCGCGCGTCCATCTGGGCGGCGGATTATATCGCGGGCCGGATCACCGGAACGATCCGGGCGCCCGGCGGGGCGGACGCGGGAGCGGGAAAGCCGTTTACGCTGGGATTGCCCACGGGGTCAAGCCCGCTTGGTATCTACCGCCGCCTTATCGGCCTTTACAAAGCGAATCGGCTGTCGTTCGCCGATGTCGTTACCTTCAATATGGATGAATATGTGGGCCTCTCTCCGGATCATCCGCAGAGCTATCACTTTTTTATGTGGGACAATTTTTTTTCGCATGTTGATTTAAAGCGCGAGCATATCCACCTTCTTGACGGTATGGCAAAAGATACCGGGGCGGAGTGCGCCGCCTATGAGGAAGCGATCCGCACCGCCGGAGGCATCAGCCTGTTCCTCGGCGGCATGGGCGCGGACGGGCACATTGCCTTTAATGAGCCGGGTTCTTCGCTCTCCTCGCGGACGCGGATCAAGACGCTGAACCGGGATACCCGGATCGCCAATTCCCGCTTTTTTGACGGCGATCCCGAAAAAGTCCCGGCCACGGCGCTTACCGTCGGCGTGGGCACGATTATGGACGCCCGCGAAGTGCTGATCCTCGCGTGCGGCCATAATAAAGCGCGGGCGCTCCAGGCGGCGGTGGAAGGCGGCGTTACCCAGATGTGGACGCTCTCCTGCCTCCAGACGCATCCCCACGCGATTATTGTCTGCGATGAGGAAGCCACGGATGAACTTAAAGTGGGTACGGTGCGTTATTTCAAATCCGTTGAGGGCCTCGCCTGAGATGACCGGCCGCCCCGCCCCGTTCTTCCGCGCCGTTTCGCGGCGCGGGCGGCTCCTCCGGGCAGCCCTGCTGCGGGCGGCGGGCGGCGTCCTTGCCTGCGCCGTATGCGCGCTCCCGCTCCGGATGGCGGCGGAGGAATCCGCCGCCGCTATGGACCGCTCCACGGCTGAACAGCTTGAACGGTACCAGGACCCCGAACGGCTCTGGGGCAGCGGCGTGGAAGCGGTGATCGAAAAAGCCTACCGCGCCAGTTTTAAGACCCTCATTATTGGCGGCCGGGTGATGAACCTCCGGATGCCCTTCGCGGAAAACAACGAACGGACGGAACTGACCGATCAGGGATGGGAAGTTCTGGGCGGCGGCAAGGCAAATCCCGCGTTTCTGTGGGAGGCTATCGGAGAAATCCTCGCCGCCGATGATTTTTCGCGCTATGTGGCGGCGCTCGGCGACAGCCGCGAAAAAGTCGTGATTTTCGATATTCCCGCCCGCGCCTGGTCGGTAAGTACGGACCTGTTCGATATTGCCCGGATGAAGGCGGGGGCCTACCGGGGCCTGCCCCATCGCCCCTACGTCCTTGTTTCGGGCCGGGGCATCCTTGAAAGCGATGTGTACAACTATCTGTACTGCGTCGGCTGGACGGGCATAGACTGTTCGGGCTTTGTCTGGTATGTCCTTTCAACGGTGGCCAAAGAGGCGGGCATCGACCTTGGCGCAACCCTCCGGCGGGTTATCGGCAGTCCCCGGGGGCGGGATGTTTCATGGTATGTGGGGACCGCCTTCTTCAATTCCGCCAACCGGGAGCTTATCACCGTGCCGGACGAGGCGCGGAATCTCCGGCCCCTGGATGTGATCCTGTTCCGGGGCGCGGACGGCGCGATGGTACATTCGGCAATTATCCAGTCGGTAAATCTGGAAACCGGCGTCATTCGTTACCTGCAAAGTACCGATGAAGCGCCCTACGGGGAGCGGGGCGCACACGAAAGTTTTATCCGCTTCGACCCGGCCGCGGCGGACGTTTCCCTCGCGGACAGCGCCGTTATGTGGACGCAGAGCCGCTATCCGCCCTTCCCCGGCGAAAAAGCGTCTCCTTTTTCCAATGATGGCGCGCGTTACCGCGCCTTTCCGGAGCACGGGGGCGGCAAAGTGGTGCGCCTGCGTATCATGGCGGATATTGCCGCGCGGCTCAGCCGGCGCAGGGGATGAGTCCCTGGCGGGCACGCGCCGGCAGGCGTGTTAGGCAGGGCAGCGATTCGTTTTCATATATTTGTCATTCAATTATTTCCTTGAAAATCGCATTTTCGCAGCCTTTAGGCGAGAAAATGCAAGGTCTGTCCGCAAAGTAACCGACTTTGTGGACAGACACTAATTATTAGAGTTGTTTAATAACTTCAGTTGTTAAACAACTTCCGCTATTTAACGTAAACCACCGGCTATACCGGTAGTCTATGACTTGAACGGATTGTAAAACCGGTCTCCATCGTGAAACGTAAACCACATGCCAAAAATAAAGAGCAGTATCGCTGTTATGAGCGCTGCCATATCCCTTTTCTCAGGCGGCCGCGCGGAATACCAGGTGCGTTTTTTGTGTTTGCCGAAACCGCGGAGTTCCATGGCGCTGCTGATGGTGTTGATCCGCTCCAGTGAAGAAAAAATGAGGGGAATAAGTATCGCCGCGGATCCTTTGAGCCGCCTGAAAAACGGCGCCTTGCGGGAAAGCTCCACGCCCCGCGCCTCCTGCGACCGGGAAATAACCGTATAATCCCGCGCCACGTCGGGAATGTAGCGCATGGTAAGGCTTACGGAAAACGCGATATAGTAATGCACCCCGGCGCGGTTGAGCGAGGCGGCAAATTCGCTCGGATGGGTTGTTACCAGAAGAATAATTGCGAGGGGAACAATCTGACAGTATTTGAGAAAAATATTAAATTCGTAAAAAAGCTGTTCCGCGGTAACGGTAAAACGCCCCGCCCCCCGCGCGAGAAGATGCCTTGAGCCATATATTTTTACTCCTTCTTCGGGGGAAAAAAGATACACACAGACGAGGTTCAGGGCCATAAACACGGCGAGCATTTTGAGAATAAAGGACAGGCCGCGCGGTTTTATGCCCGAAAGCGCGAACAGCGCCAGCCCCATAACGGACGAGACAAGCATGATCCGCGTATCGTAGCCCGCCATCACCAGCACGGACCACAAAAGAAAAATGATAAGTTTGACCGCTCCGTTCATCCGGTGGAGGGGAGAACTTCCCTCAATGTAGCCCAGCATGAAACGCTTCATGGTTCCTCCCGCCCGGCATTTTCCCGTTCCGCCCTGATGCAGGCAATGACAAAATCCCTGCTCCCGGTTTCTCCCGCGCGGACGGCCAGATCGTACAGGCTTGTCCGTTTAAGGCGCGCTTTTTCAATGATGCCGTCATCGGTAAGAATTTCTTCAGGCGGCGCGGCCGCGATAAGTTTCCCGTCCGCAAGCACGACGGCGTTGTCGGCGTATTCCAGCATCACGTGCATATCATGGGTAATAAGCAGCAGCGTTAGATCCCGCCCGCGTTGAAGCGCGCGGAGGAATTCCATAATCTCCCGGTAGTGGCGGAGGTCCTGGCCCGCCGTGGGTTCGTCCAGAATGACCAGGCGGGGTCCCAAAACCAGTATTGAGGCGATGGTAAGCCGCTTCTTCATCCCGTAACTCAGCGCCGAAACGGGCCAGTTCCGGTAGGGATACAGGCCGCAAATTTTGAAGGCGTCGTAAACCCGCTCCGTAACTTCCCGTTCGCCGATGCCCCGGGAACGGAGGCCGAGCGCCGCCTCGTCGTATATCCGGGGAAAGGAAATCATGTGATTGGGATTCTGCATGACAAAGCCGATTTTTTCCGCCCGTTCCCGAATGGAAAGCGGCGCGAGGTCCGCTCCCTCAAAAAAAACCGCGCCGCGCGCGGGCCGGTAAAAGCCGGCAATGACACCGGCAAGGGTTGATTTTCCCGCGCCGTTCTTCCCGGCAAGGGCGGTAATGGAACCCCGCGCGACCGTAAAATCAACGCCGCTGAGGGCGCGCCGCCTTTCGTCCGTGCCGCCGCCCGTTTCGTTTTCCGCCTCCGCGTAGTCAAAAAAAAGGGAGCGAATTTCAAGAAGCGGGGCGGTTCCGCCGGGTGTTTTCCCTTCCGTTTCGGGCCGTTTGGCGGCGGCGGACGCCCAGGCGCGAAGGCGCTCCGCGTCAAAAGAAATTGTTTCAACGCTTTCGGGGTTTCCGTGTATTTCGATTCCGGCGCGGCGGAGGGCGGTTATATAAAGCGGCTCCCGGATACCGGCCTCCCGGAGCAGGGGAGCGGCCAGCATGAGGCGCGGGGGAAGGTCCGCGGCGATGCGCCCCGCGTCAAGCAGAATGATCCGGTCCACCCGCCGGTAGAGGACATCCTCCAGCCGGTGTTCAATAATGATAACGGTTTTGCCCTGTTCCCGGTTAAGGCGGTCAATAATGTCTATCGCTTCCCTGCCCGCCGCGGGATCAAGATTTGCGAGCGGTTCATCGAACAGCAGTATTTCTACGTCATCAACCAGCACCCCGGCGAGGGATACGCGCTGTTTCTGGCCCCCGGAAAGTTCCGCCGGCGAACGGGACAGGGACTCGTCAAAGCGCACCAAATCCGCCGCTTCTTTTACCCGCCGCCGCATTTCACCGGGGGAAACACAGTCGTTTTCCAGCGCAAACGCGATATCCTCTCCCGCGCTCTGGCCCACAAACTGTCCGTCGGTATCCTGGAGCACGGTTCCCACTTTTTTTGAAATGCTGAATATATCGAGGTCCCGGGCGTTTTCCCCGCCGATAAACAGGCTGCCGGTAATGGCGCCGGGGAAGACGGCGGGAACAAGGCCGTTGACGCAGTGCCCCAGCGTGGACTTTCCCGAACCGGAGGGCCCCAGCACGAGAATCTTTTCTCCCCGCCGTATATCAAGCGTGATATTTTTAAGGCTTGCTTCCGACTGCGACCGGTAGCGGAACGAGAAATCCCTGAATGAAAGTACCGGTGCGTCCGGTAGGCGCGATGCGTCCGGCAGGCGCGGCGCGTCCAGCAGGCGCGATGCGTCCGGCAGGCGCGTCTCTGGGGGCGCCGGGCGTCCGGTAACGGCATTCGCTTCCGGCGGCGTTCTCTCCGGCGGAGGGAACGCCGAAAGCGCGGGCGGCGGGGTAATGCCCCGATTCCTCCCGGTTAAGGGAACCTGCCCTGGTCCGGGTCTTTGAATACGCGAAAGCCAGAGCCGTACCCAGCACCAGCACGACGAGGGCGTTAAGCGCCGCCGCCGTAAGTCCCTGCAGGTACACCTTTTCCCGGGGTTCCTGATAGATCAGGATGTCCAGTGTCGGGGCGATGCCGATCCAGGCGATGGCATTGGCAGCGATCTGCGTTACGTTGAACAGCACCGCGTTGACGGGCCTGAAAGTCCCTTCTTCAATACCGTACCGTTTCCAGAGAAGCCCTGCCAGAAATCCGTACACACTGTCGGCGATTACCCAACTCCACCAAATCCCGCCCCAGGTAAGGTCCGTAATGGTGTGCCCGATAAACGCGATAAAGAAGCCCGCCACCGGCCCGAAGAGCGCGGCGAAAAAGGCGACTATCGCGGATGAAAGATTGAGATTGGTGTTGGGCACCCCCGACGGAATGGCGACAAAGCGCATCAGCACAAACATAAGCGCCGCGCCAATCCCGGTGGCGACCACTGTTTTTACGGAAACAAGTTTCTTTTCCATAAAATAATTCCTCCTTGTATCAGGCGGTCCGGCCGTTCCGGCAGGGCCGCGTCTGACGATACGACTATATCCGAATGGCCGGGCCGTTTCAAGGGGGACGCGCAGGCCTGTTTACGGAGCGGGCGCGGCTCCCGGTCCGGAAGCGCCGTGTTCACCGTCCGCCCCAAGGAGCGCAAGCATGGCGCGAAAGGCCGATGCGGGCTTCTTCAGTTCCCGGGACCCGCGGGTTATTTTGCAGAGGGAAAGCCCCAGTTCCCGCGCGATTTCCCGTTGGGGAACCTTTCGGTTAAGCGCCTTGACCAGCGCCCAGCGGGCGGCTATATCCGCGGTTTCCGCCGGGGTAAGCAGGTTTCTGAAAAACGTCTCAATGAGCGCGCTGTCCCCGGTTTTCGCCAGAACGCCGGCAAGCTCCGCAAGGTTTTCCTGAACGCGCGGGTCGTCAATCGTCATGAAACAAAGGTAAACGGTCCCGGGAAATCTGGCAACCTGCCCAACCTGCTGCGCAGGTTGGGCTTGGGTTTTTGCGCGAAGCGCAAAAACCCGGCTCTTGTTGAAGGGCGGTAGTGCGGTAAACCGGCCTTTGTTGAAGGGGCGATACTGTGGGGCGGCTCAAGGCGCGGCGCGGCTTGAGCACGGGACCGTGCGGTGA
>JAITGJ010000248.1 GCA_031280705.1 Spirochaetaceae bacterium | reverse complement strand
GTCCACGGAACGCCCACGAGCCAGCCGGATACGGTGGTTGAAAATTCGGTCAACCATTATGAGCATAAGATAAAGGCCCTGAACCACGCGACCGGGGACACTTCCAAACCCGCTGACGCCTACGGGGTGCGCTACGCCTGGCAGGTGGGGGGCGAAAAGCCCGCGTCCGGGGCGGATTTGCCGAAGTCGAAATTCAGCCGGAAAACGACCCACCTGGTAACCCACACGGAGGCGGACAAGGGGAAACCCTGTTATTATGCGGCCTGCTATGAAAACAGCCGGGGCGACACGGGGCCCTGGTCCCCGGTGGAAGAAGCGTTTATCGGGTAGGGGGGGACAGGGGCTGCGCCCCAGACCCCGCAATGTCCGGTACAACGCTCACGGGGAACCGGTGATGAGCGCTCCGTTAACCGGCGGTTCCCTGGGCGTCCCCGTCTTCGCCGTTTCCGGCGCCGCCGTTTCCGGCGCCGCCATCCCCGGCGCCGCCGGAAGCGGGAGCCGCGCGGAGAATGTCTTCGCGTTCCGGCCTGCCGTCTCCGTCGTCGTCTTCGCCGCCGTAGTCTTCGTCAATGCCGTCTTCGTCAAGGGCGCCGCCGTAATCGTTACCGGAACCGTCATTACCGGCATCGCGGTAATTGGCATCGTCATTCATGACGCCGTCATTCATGACGCCGCCATTTTCCCCGCCGTTTTCGGCTTCGGAAGTTTTTCTGTCCCGCGCGTAATTTACGGTAAGCGGGCGGCCGCGGAAGGATTTCCCGTTCAGCGCCTTGATAATCTCTTCCGCCACGGAGGAACGCACCTGTACAAAGGAATAATTGTCAAGGATGCGGATAAGCCCCACGTCATCCCGCACCGCCATGGTCCGGGAGAGGATAAGCCCCAGTAATTCACGGGGAAATACCCTGCGGCTCCTTCCCGCGCCGAAAAAGAGGCGGGTGGATTCTTCTTCCGGAAGGGTGGCCGCGCCGGAGCCCGCTCCCTCGCCGCTTTTCCCCTCGTAGCGGAAACCGCCGCGGCCGCCGCGAACGGCGCTTCCGGCCCGGCCCCGCTCCGGGGAATAACGCGGCCCGCCCTGGTCCAGTTCCATCAGAAAGTAGGCCGCGGCATACGAGCGCCGGAACAGGGACACTTCTTTTTTGAACAGGGCCCGGTAACGGTTCAAAAGGACGGGATCGGCTTCGGCATACGCTTTTTCAAGGCCCTCCCTGATACGATTTTTAATGCGGATAGAATCAAACGGAACAGACATAAATACGGAACTCCTCTGCGTTATCAATTGGACTTGTCCGGAAACCCCGCCGGATGACCCCGCGGGGCGGTCCGCGCGGCGCGCGGGCGCGTTTCTTCAAAACCGGAACCCCCGGCCGGTTGGCGTTCCCCGGACCCGGTGATTTTCCCGTTGCAGTGTACCGTTAAACGTAATTTTCTACAAGAGAATTTCCTCCAAGTGTTGAAATTTTTTGCCTGCCGTTTACTACACTTTATAGGAACCGCCGCTTTCCCGGCCCCGCGAGTAAGGTGCCCATCATCCGCATGGATGCGGATGATGGGCAGCCCTCCCCTTGAGACAGAATCCCGTTCCGGTGTAGGCTTGCCCCATGGATTTCGCGATGCCCGGCGGCGGGGGCGTGGTTTACATGGTCGGCATTAAAGGGACGGGTATGTGCGCCCTCGCGGAACTGCTTGACGATGCGGGCGTTTGGGTTACCGGTTCCGACCGGGCGGAAACGTTCTATACCTCCGCCATTCTCGACGCCCTGGGTATTCCGTATTATGAATCGTTCGCGCGCGGGCACATACCGGATAACGCCGCCCTGGTGGTTTATTCCGCCGCCTACGATCCGGCCGTCCATGTGGAACTGCTGGAGGCGGCGGAACGCGGCATTCCCGTTCTTAAATACACCGAAGCGCTGGGCGCTTTTTCCGCGCGCTTCGATTCTTCCGGCATCGCGGGGGTGCACGGGAAAACCACCACGACCGCCATGACCGGTTCTCTGCTCCGCGCGCTCGGTCTTCCGGCAAAGGTCCTCGCCGGAAGCGCCGTGGGAACGTTTGGAGACGGGAGCGCGGGCGGGGCGCGGTCAACGCTGAGCCTGGGGGACAAATACTTTGTGGCGGAAACCTGCGAGTACCGCCGGCATTTTCTGTCCTTTCACCCGCGCCGTATCGTGCTTACCGGCGTGGAAAGCGATCATCAGGATTACTACCCCACCTACGAGTCAATACGCGGCGCGTTTCTTGAATATATCGCCCTCCTTCCGGCGGGCGGCGAGCTTATCTATTCCGCCGATGATCCGGGCGCGGTTGAAACGGCGGCCCTCGCCGCGCGGGCCGCCTCGGACGCGGGGAAGCTTCTCCGCCTTGTCCCCTATGGGTTTTCCGCGGCGGGGGATTTTCGCATCGCCGCCTTCCGCGCCGGACATGAGCGGCTTGTATTTTCCCTGGCGGGTTTTCCGGGGGAATTCTCCCTCCGTGTTCCGGGGCGGCATTCGGCGCAGAATGCCGCGGCGGCCCTCGCGCTGGCCGGTTCCCTGTTCCGCGCGGAATACGGGGACGGCGCTTTTACCGGCCCCGCGCTTGAAAAGGCCCGGGCGGGCCTGCTTGATTTTACCGGCTCAAGGCGGCGCGCGGAAATTCTGGGCGAAGCGGGCGGGGTCCTTTTTATGGATGATTACGGCCACCACCCGACGGCGATACGGACCACCCTCGCGGGGCTTCGTGAATTTTACCCCGCGCGGCGGCTTGTCGTGAGTTTCATGTCCCACACCTATACCAGAACGCGTGCGCTCATGGACGATTTTGCCGCGAGTTTTGAAGATGCCGGCGCCGTGTTCCTGCACAAAATTTACGGCTCCGCGCGGGAAGACGCCGCCGCCTTTGCCATTGACGGCAGGACGCTGTACGAAAAAACGCGCCTGCTTCGCGGCGCCGTTTTTTATGTTGATGAACCGCTGGACGCCGCGGGGGAAGTGGAAGCGATGCTCCGGCCCGGCGATATTTTTCTTACGCTGGGAGCGGGGGACAACTGGAAACTCGGAAGGCTTCTCTTTGAAAAATTCCGCGCGGAGGAGGAAAAGCGGCGATGAAAAGCATGACCGGCTACGCCTGGGCGGCGCGGCAGGACGAACAGTATTCCGTGTCGGTTGAAATCAGGGGGTACAATAACCGTTTTCTTGACATTTCGGTGAGCCTTCCGCCGTTCCTCTCCGCGCTTGAAAGCCGCGTCCGCGAACGCGCCGCCGCCCGTTTCCGCCGGGGAAAAATCGAAGTTTTTATCAAAATCCGCGAATACAATACGCCGCTTGTTATTTCGATAAACCGCGCGGCGGTGGCGTCCTGGAACGCCGCGCTTGAAACGCTCGCGGAAGATTTCGCGCTCACCAAAAATTGCGCGCCCGGAAACGGCCCCGGTTCCGCGGTAAGGCCGCCGCTTGAAACCCTGCTTCACCTTGACGGAATACTGGAAACGGAAAAAGTACGGGACAGCGAACGCTGCGGGAGCCTTATCGAAAGCGCGCTGGATGAAGCGCTGGACAGCTTTGAGGCGGAGCGGCTTCGTGAGGGAAAACACACGGAAAAGGATATACTGTCATATATTGAAAAAATAGAAAAACTGTCGGCGGAAGTTGCTGCCCGCGCGCCGGAGATGGACGCCGCTTTCCGGGAACATCTGCGGAGCCGCTTCCGCGAACTTCTCGACGGCGAAGTGGACGAGGCCCGGCTGCTCGCGGAGACCGCGGTCTTTCTGGTCAAAGCGTCGGTCGCGGAAGAACTTTCCCGCCTTGCCGCCCACCTTGCCGAATTCCGGCGCGAAACGGCGGCGTCTCCCGCGCCGGGAAAAAAGCTCGATTTTCTTGCCCAGGAAATAAACCGGGAGATAAATACCATCGGCTCAAAATCGCCGGACCTTGCCGTGGGCCGCGCGGTGGTGGACATGAAGGATGCGCTTGAAAATATCCGGGAGCAGCTGAGAAATGTTGAATAGTAATGCCGCGCCGTCCCCCAAAAGGGAAATCCGCAGCGGGGATTCCCCTTTTGGGGACGTAAAAATCGCCATATCGGGAAAATCGGGCTGCGGTAACACCACGGTAAGCAAAATGCTTGCCGAAAAACTCGGCCTTGCTTTTATCAATTTTACGTTCCGCGTGCTCGCGGAAGAAAAGAAAATGGAACTTTCGGAAATACTGCGCCGGGCGGAAACGGATGACGCATGGGACCGCGAAGTGGACGGCCGCCAGGTAAGCCTCGCGCGGGCGGCGTCCGGCTGCGTGCTCGGTTCCCGGCTCGCCATCTGGATGCTCCCGGAAGCGGACCTCAAGGTGTTTCTTACGGCGCGGAGTGAAACGCGGGTTGCCCGTATTTTGCGGCGGGAAGGAGGCGACGCCCGCGCCGTGGCGGAGTTTACGGCGAAGCGCGATGCCCGCGACCGCGAGCGGTACATCAGGCTGTACGGTATCGACAATAACGATTATTCCTTCGCGGACCTTGTCATTGATACCGATGATCGCGATCCCGCGGCCGTCATGGTCCTGATTATCCGGGAGCTTGAGGAAAAACGTTCCCGGGAACAAGGCCGCCCCGCCCATGACGGCCGGTGAATTTCGCCGCGTTGTGTACCGCCACTACGAAGCGGCCCCCCGCGTCTTTCCCTGGCGGGAGAACCCCGGTCCCTGGGGCGTTATGGTATCGGAATTTATGCTCCAGCAGACCCAAACGGGCCGGGTCGCGGAGTACTGGCCGCGCTGGATGCGCCGGTGGCCCCGCCCTGCCGCGCTTGCCGCCGCCCCGCTTGAGGACGCGCTCCGGGAGTGGAGCGGCCTCGGGTACAACCGCCGCGCGAAGTACCTCCGCGACGCCGCGGCGGTGATCACCGCCCGGTACGGCGGCGCGGTGCCCCAAACGCCGGCTGAACTTGACGCGCTTCCCGGTGTCGGACCCTACACCGCGGGCGCCATTGCCTGCTTCGCCTATAATTACCCGGCGGTCTTTGTCGAGACAAACATTCGCAGCGCCGTTATCCACTGTTTTTTTAACGGAAGCGGGGCGAAGGTGAACGATAGTGAACTGATTCCCGTGCTGGAACGGGCGCTGGACCGGAAAAATCCCCGCAAATGGTACTACGCGCTCATGGATTACGGGGCCGCCCTCAAAAAACTGACGGTAAATCCTTCCCGAAAGAGCGCGGTCTACGCGAAACAGAGCCGTTTTGAGGGTTCGTTTCGCCAAAAACGGGGCGGCGTGCTTAAATCTCTGGCTTTTGAAGGGCCCGCCTCCCTCATGGCTCTTGCCAAACGGACGGGTTTTGCCGTTTCAGAACTCCGGGCGGTGATCGCCTCCCTTGAGGAGGAGGCCCTCATCGCGGGCGGGGCGGGCATTTACCGGATTTCCCGGTAAATATTCCGCAATTATGCGGTATTCCGGGAAAATCGTTCTTTTTTTCATATATTTCTCCCGCCCGTGAAAAACGCGCCCGTTTTTTGTCCCGTCCCACTTTTAATTCATCACCATTAATAGTATTCTCAAGGTAATGAAAAAATTGAAGGCGTTTATAAACCGGTACGTATTTTCAGAGGACCTTCCCCTCAACGCCCGGATGATCAACGTGATATGTCTCGCCGGCATGGTGGCCGCGGTGGCAACAACCCTGTTTCGTGTTTCTTTGCATGCTTCACTCTCCCTTTTGCTGGTGATGATCGGCATCATTCTCTCCATTGGTTTTTTGATGTTTGTCTGCAACCGTTTCCGCTGGTATGTTTTCGGGGGCTGGATCACCGTACTGCTCCTCGGCGATATTCTGTTTCCCCTCGCGTTTTTCGTCCTGGGCGGCGTGCGCAGCGGTATGGCGGCTTTTTTTGTGCTTTCGATCGTTTTGTGTTTTCTTCTTCTGCACGGCCGCATCAGGGCAGGACTCCTCATGGCGCATCTCGTTATGGTAGCGGGCTGTTATTTCGCCGGTTACCGGTTTCCGCGCCTCGTGGCAGAGACCAGTGTTTTTTACGAAACGCTGGACAGCGTGCTTTCGCTCATTGTCGCCGGGCTTTTTATCGGCGTAGTAATTCAGTTCCAGCACCGTTTGTACAATGACGAAAAACTCAAGGCCGAAAAAGCGGGCGAAGAAATCGTGGAGCGTGACAGGCTGCTCCATGTGGTGAACGACGCCGCGGCCATGCTTATTTCCGCAAACACGGAACAGTTCGATGAAGTGCTCGGTAAAAGCATGGAACTGATGGCCGAAAACCTGCATGTGCACCGGATTCAGATGTGGCAGAATATTGTCCGCGACGGGGACCTCTGGTATTCCAACGCGGGGTTCTGGTCAAAACGGACCGGTTTTGTGGGACGGGAAGAATTTGAACATGGCGTATGGGAATTTTCCTGGCGCGAAAACCTCCCCAACTGGCAGAAGGTTCTTGCCCGGGGGAAATGTATCAACGGCCCGCTCACCGGGCTGTCCCTGCCGGAACAGGAACGCTTTACGGGGTACGGCGTCAGATCTGTTCTGGCGATTCCTGTTTTTTTGCAGAATCTTTTTTGGGGTTTTGTAAGTTTTGATGATTTTTACCAGGACCGGATTTTTTCCGAAACCGAGGAAAGCATTCTCCGCTCCGGAAGTCTCCTCCTCGCCAACGCGCTTGTGCGCGGCGAAGTAATGGAAAATCTGGTTGCCGCCCGCGAGGCGGCGCTCCAGGCGGCGCGGGCAAAAAGTGCGTTTCTCGCCAACATGAGCCACGAAATCCGCACCCCCATGAACGCGATTATTGGCATGACGGCGATAGCGAAGTCCTCCGCCGGCGTGGAGCGAAAAAATTCCTGCCTTGATAAAATTGAGGACGCGTCAAACCACCTGCTCGGCGTCATCAACGACGTACTTGACATGTCAAAAATCGAGGCGGGAAAGCTTGAGCTTGCCTTCGTAAGCTTTAATTTTGAAAAAATGCTCCAGCGGGTAGTAAATGTAATCAATTTCCGCGTTGACGAAAAGAAGCAGGATTTGAGCGTCAGTATTGACCGGCAGATACCTTCCGACATTATCGGTGATGATCAGCGGCTCGCCCAGGTTATAACGAATCTCCTTTCCAACGCGGTAAAATTCACCCCCGCAGAAGGGGCGATACGCCTTGATGCCCGCCTCGTCAGGGAAGAAAACACCATTGCCACGATTCAGATTGAGGTAAGCGATACGGGCATCGGCATTTCAAAAGAACAGCAGGCGCGGCTATTCAATTCTTTTTCCCAGGCTGACAGCGATACTTCCCGCAAATACGGCGGCACGGGGCTCGGACTTGCCATTTCCAAACGGATTGTGGAAATGATGGGCGGCAGAATCTGGATCGAGTCGGAGCCGGGCAAGGGTTCCACCTTTGCCTTTACCATTCAGGTTCCCCGTGATTCCGCGTCCGCGTCCCGCGTGTCAGGCGAAGGAATCGCCTGGAGCAGCCTCCGCGTACTCTGCGTTGATGACGACCCCCGCATTCTCGATATTTTTTCCGGTGTTGCCGGCGACACGGGTTTTTCCTGCGACACGGTTACTTCCGGGGAAGCGGCCCTTGCCGCGCTCGAAGCGCACGGTCCCTACGATATTTATTTTGTTGACTGGAAAATGCCCGGCATGAACGGCATTGAAACGAGCAGGAGAATCCGGGAATACTGCCGGGAAAAGGCGTTTCCCCGGCCCGCAATCGTCATCGTTTCCGCCGGGGACTGGAACAGTATCGAAACCGAGGCGCGTGAGGCGGGCGTCGATAAATTCCTTTCCAAGCCCCTGTTCCCTTCCGCGCTTACGGATATGATCATCCGTTCGCTCGGCACGGAAGATCTCCCCTCCGGTGAAGGCGGTCCGTGGAAAACCGATAACTTCACGGGGCGCCGGATACTTCTCGCCGAGGATGTTGAAATCAACCGGGAAATTGTTGTCGCGCTTCTTGAACCGACCGGAATCGTCATTGACTGCGCGGAAAACGGCGCCGAGGCGGTGCGGCTTTTTGCCGGGAACCCCGCGGCCTACGACATGATATTTATGGATGTGCAAATGCCGGAGATGGACGGCTACGAAGCGACGCGGAGAATCCGCGCGCTGGAAGGAAGCTTTGCGCCGGCGGCGTCCGCCGCGGAACCTGCTGCGGCGGGAGAATTCCGCCGGGACCCGTCCGCGCCCATCCCGGTTATCGCCATGACGGCAAACGTATTCCGGGAGGATATTGAAAAGTGCATTGCCGCGGGCATGAACAGTCATCTGGGTAAGCCCCTTGATTTTGATGAAGTGCTTGAAAAACTGCGCCGCTATCTGGCGTAACCGGACGGGGAAATCCGCCTTCCATAACTTGCGCTCCCGCCGGAATTTTGCTATTCTTCTCCGGGCAGGCGCTGGTTTTTCCGGGCCTGAACAGAGAGCGTTGTTTTGTTACTTTTAGTTAGAGTCTGTCTATAATGTGGACACATTATAGGGAACCTCTAAAAACCGGTTGTTTTCAGAGGTTCCCTTGCGGTTTCTCGCCCTGCGGGCTGCGAAACACGCATTTTTAAGCGGTTCATCTCTAAAAACTGAAGTTTTTAGAGATGCCC